>CAZIDC010000022.1:0-3417 GCA_964537885.1 uncultured Syntrophaceae bacterium
CCGGCTTTCCGGCGGGGAAACCTGGGAGATCTAAAAGAGGGAAAAAATCTCCCCCGGCTTTTTCTATATCTTTTCCCATAATCAACTTTTAGCCACAGAGGGCACAGCGCGGCATAGCCACAATCCGAAATTGGAATATTGGAATGATGGAATATTGGGGCATTGAATGCGGCAGTTCAAAAAATCAGATCTCAACTGCACTTCCCATCATTCCATTGTTCCCCTATTCCATTATTCCTTATCTATTCCTTTATGATTCACAGTTTCCGATACGCCACCCCAACCACTTTTCCCAGGACGCGAAAATTCTTCTCCCCCTTCTTGACCCGAATGGGCGGCATGGCCGGGTTATCCGACTTGAGCATGACAAAATTTTCTCCCCGGAAGAGCCGCTTCACGGTGACCTCCCCTTCGATCATCGCCAGGACGACGGCCCCATCCTCCGCAAAAGTACCCTGCTTCACCAACAGGTAATCCTGGGGCAGGATGGTAGGAGACATGCTCATCCCTTCCCGGTCCACCCGGACGATGAAGAGGTCGGTTCCTTTGGCCCATTCCTCGGGCACGGGGATGGCCCCCTCAATGTTCTCCACAGCCTCTAAGGGGGGGCCAGCCGCCACCTTCCCTACAACCGGGATGCGCTGCACGGCGGAGAAAGGCCTGAAAACCTGGATGGACCTGGATTTGGAGGAACGGGCCAGACTCCCCTTCTTTTCCAGGGCCTTCAGATGGTCGATGGCCGCCCGGTAATCGATCCCAAAATGCCCGGCGATCTCTCGCACCGTCGGAGGATATCCCTGCTCGACCGTAAAGCTCTGGATAAAATTAAGGATCTGCTGCTGCCTCGGCGTGATACCCATTTTCTCCTCCTTATTTCTTTTATACTCATCATTTGATGAGTTGTCAAGAAAAATCTTCATGTTCGCTTATCCGGACCAGGTGGGCTGGGGTTAACAAATCCGGATCATCTCCCATTTAGTTGGTGGTTCGGACCTGCTTTGACGTTGCCCCGGCAAGAGGGCATCCGGCGAAGACAAAAACGGCCGGGATTCGCCTTCCCTTCACCATCCTCCTCCCTTTCCGCAAAGAGACGCGGGGGGAAAGGGATGGCCTACCTGAAAACGGCAGAAGCCCGCATTGGGCCCAGAGGGAAAACTGCCTTTTTTGGCGAGCCGGATGCCCTCTTGCCGGGGCATGGGATCTGGGAGATGATCCACAAATCCTTTGACAAAGGGGGAAACGAATTGTTAAAAAGGAAATGCCGGGAAGTTGACTAAGCGAACGGAAAGGAAGAAAAAATGGCTTCGAAAACTTTAGAGGATGCTCTGACTTACCTGTTTCTCCACAACACCGTAAAGAAGGACATTCAGGAAGGAAAAGTTCCGGTCATCGTCCGGGGGGAAGGAAACTACATTTATGACGAAGAGGGGAAGCGCTACCTGGATTTGATGGCCGGGAACACCCGCCCGAATGCCATCGGTTACGGGCGGGAAGAGGTGGCCCGGGCCATGTATGATCAGGCCAAGAAAATGCATTATTACACCCCGGCATTTTACATCACCCCTCCGGCAGTCGAACTGGCCAAAAAACTGGCCTCGATCTATCCCGGCGAATTAACAACGACCTGCTTTGTCTGCGACGGTTCCGAGGCCGTGGAAGCCGCTTTCAAGATTGCCAAGCAGTATCACTATTTTACCAATAAACAAAAACGCTTTAAAATCATCTCGCGCCAGAACGCTTATCACGGTCAGACCATGGGCGCTTTGAGCGCGTTAGGATTCCTGAACCCGATGCGCAATGTTATGGCTCCTCTGGTCCCGGGACACGCCTTTTTGATTCCGCCTTACTGCTACCGCTGTCCCTTGAATCTCACCTATCCGGCCTGTGATCTGGCCTGTGCCGCTGCCCTGGATTCTTTAATCCAGTTTGAGGGGCCGGATTTGGTCGCCGCTTTTATCGCCGAAACATTGATGCAGGGCGTGGGCGCCCTTCCGCCCCCGGAGGGCTATTTCGATCGGATTCGCCAGATCTGCGATAAATACGGCGTTTTGTTGATCATCGACGAAGTCATCGTTGGCTTTGGCCGGACCGGCAAGATGTTTGCCGCCGAACATTACCACATCAAACCGGACATCATGACGATGGCCAAGCAATTAACCAGCGGCTATGCTCCCCTGGGAGCTGCCGCCACCACCCGCAAGATCGCCGATAACATTCCTACTTTCCTGCATCTCCACACTTACGGCAATCATCCGGTATGCTGCGCCGCCGCCCTGGTTAACATCGAGATCATCGAAAAGGAAAACCTGGTGGCCAATGCGGCGGCGATGGGCAAAGTTTTTCTCGCAGGTCTGAAGGACCTGACCAAGCATCCGATTGTCGGCGAAGCCCGCGGTCTGGGGCTATGGTGTGCTCTCGAAATCGTCCAGGACAAAAAGAAACGCCTCCCCTTCCCGTCCAGCGAAAATATCATGTCTAAGCTTATGCTTGCCGGAAGGGCCCACGGCGTGATCATCCGGGGAATGGGGAATAATGCCCTGGAATTTGCCCCGCCCCTCACCATGACCCGCTCGGAAGTGGAGGAAGGGCTGAAAGGTATTGACCTTGCCTTGTACGACGTGGAGAAGAAATTGGGCTATTAGAGGATCGGGGTGGGCTGGTTTGCCTTCTTTGCGGGGGGAGAGGACCACCGTTATCTCTCCCCCTACTCCTCCATAAGGATCAGCCCGGGGTCTTCTAACAGCTCGATTACGGTCCTCATGAACCGCACCGCTTCTGCTCCGTCCACCACCCGATGATCGAAAGATAATGAGAGGGGAAGGACTTTGCGGATTTCAATCCTGCCTTCCACCACCATGGGTTTGTCAAAAAACCTCCCCATCCCCAGGATGGCTACTTCTGGATAACGAATGATCGGAAAGCCGAAGATCCCTCCCATCGCCCCGAAATTGGTGATGGTGAAAGTTCCCCCTTTCAAGTCAGCCAGGTCAATGGTTCTGGAACGGGCCTTTTCTGAAAGGTCCGATAGTTCTGCGGCCAGATGAAAGATATTTTTCCCCCTGGCGTTTTTCACAACCGGCACCATCAGACCGTCTTTCGTATCAACGGCCACACCGATGTTATAATATCTCTTCAGAATGATCTCGCCATGCTCATCATCCATAGAGGCGTTGACGTAAGGGTGCTCTTCCAGGGCGGCAACGATGGCCTTGATCACGAAGGGAAGAATCGTCAGATGAATGTTCTTCTGGGCTGCCCTTTCTTTGGCTTTCGCCTTTAAAGCCAATAGCTGGGTTATATCGGCCTCGTCGAGACCCGCAGCATGGGGAATCGTGGATTTGGATTTAACCATGGCCTGGGCGATGGTCTTGCGCATCCCCCGGAGGGGTATTCTTTCGATGGAACCATAGGGATCGG
>CAZIDC010000022.1:3517-15409 GCA_964537885.1 uncultured Syntrophaceae bacterium
TTTCTCCCGGCCCCTGCTCTCCTGTCCTGCTGACCTCTTCTTCGGGAGCCTCCTCTAACTCTCCCACAACCCCAACGGAAGGCCGCTTTTCCACCTCGTTCGTTTTTGCAGGTCCTTTGGGTATCTCTCCTGCCTCGCCGATTACAATGATGACCCTTCCCACTTGAACGATTTCCCCTTCAGCCGCCTCTAATGTAAGGACCATACCCTTACGCGGAGATGGAATCTCGATCACAGCTTTGTCTGTTTCCACCTGGACGAAGACCTGACCTTCCTCAAGGGGATCTCCGGGTTTGACGAGCCACTTTACAATCTCGGCTTCGGTCAATCCCTCACCCAGATCCGGGAGTTTAAATTCAAACGCCATGGCGCCTCCTTAAAAAGCCATCACTTTGCGGATTCCTCTCAGAATCCGTTCAGGACTCGGCAGGAAATAATTTTCCATTTTCAACAAGGGAACCACCGTATCAAACCCCGTGACCCTTTCCACGGGTGCCTGCAGCGACAGAAGGGCCTTTTCATTGATCCTGGCGACGATCTCGGCGCCCAAGCCGCAGGTTCTGGAAGCCTCGTGAACGATGACTGCTTTCCCGGTTTTACGGACGGAATTCAGGATAGCGTCTTCATCCATCGGGGAGAGCGTCCTCAGGTCTATGACTTCGGCATGAACCCCTTCCTTCTCGATCATTTCGGCCGCCCGGAGTGCTTCCCGCACCATGGCCCCCCAAGAAACCATGGTTACGTCATTCCCCTCGCGGACCACCCTGGCCTCACCAATGGGCACCGTATATACCCCATCCGGCACTTCCTCTTTTATGGCTCTGTAGATGCGCTTGGGCTCGAAGAAAAGGACGGGGTCTGGATCTCTGATGGCTGAGATGATTAAGCCCTTGGCATCGCGAGGGGTCGAAGGAATGACAACCTTTATCCCGGGGGTGTGGACAAAAAGGGCTTCGGGACTTTCTGAATGGTGTTCCGGCGCGCGGATCCCCCCCCCAAAGGGGGAGCGGATCACAAGAGGACAAGTAAATCGGCCGCGGGAACGCGTTCGAATTCTCGAGGCGTGGGACATGATTTGATCCATCGCCGGGGCAAGGAACCCTTCGAATTGGATCTCAGCCACCGCTTTAATCCCCTTAACCGCCAGCCCGATTGCTGTTCCTACAATTCCCGATTCAGAAAGCGGCGTATCGACCACTCGTTCTATTCCGAACCTGGCCTGGAGTCCCTCGGTAACCCGAAAGACACCCCCTTCTTTCCCCACATCTTCTCCGAGAATCAGGACGGAAGGGTCTCTCTCCATCTCGATCATCAGCCCGTTTTGGATGGCTTCCACCATATTCCAGATGGCCATCGATCAATTCTCCTTTTCTTTCAAGAAAGTAAGTAGGTCGTCCATCTGTTCTTTCAAATTGGGGGTCAACTCCGCAAATGTATAATGGAAGATTTCCTCGGGCTTAGGCGGAGGAACCGCCTCTGCTTCCTGAATGGCCTGGTTTACGATGGTTTCGGATTCGACTCTGATTTTCACTTCCAGATCCTCGTTCCAAAGACCCTTGCCCTTCAAGTACTTTTGCAGACGCAGCATTGGATCCAAGCTTTTCCATTCTTCCACCTCCGTATCACTTCTGTATTTGGTCGGGTCGTCGGAGGTGGTATGAGGCCCAAAACGATACGTGACGGCCTCGATCAAGGTCGGACCAGGTTGGGCAATAGCTTTTGTTCTGGCTTCCTGCGCGGCCGCGTAGACCGCGAAGAGGTCATTGCCATCCACCTGGATTCCATTGAATCCGTAAGCGATGGCTTTCTGAGCCAGGGTTTTCGCGGCGGTCTGCTTTTTCCGGGGAACCGAAATGGCATACTGGTTATTCTGGCAGAAAAAAATCGTTGGAGTCCGGAAAACTCCTGCGAAGTTCATGGCCTCATGGAAATCCCCCTCGGAAGTAGCGCCATCTCCGAAATAGGCAATCGTACAGATTTTTTCCCCCTGTATTTTGGCAGCCCAGGCAGCGCCGACGGCATGGAGGAGGTGGGTGCCTACGGGAACAGATATGGGAAAAACATTCACGCCCTCTGGAAATTTCTGCCCTTTCTCATCCCCCATCCAGTAAAGAAAGAGTCCCTTCAATGGAACTCCTTTAAGGTAAAGGGCTCCCACTTCCCTAAAGGAGGGAAAAATCCAATCTTCCTTCCCCAGGGCATAGGCGCTGGCTACCTGAGCGGCCTCCTGCCCGGCAACCGGAGCATAAGTTCCCAACCTTCCCTGGCGCTGAAGGGCTAAGGCCTTCTGATCCAGGGTTCGAATCAAGACCATCTTCCGGTAAAGGGTGTAGACCGTTTCATCGCTTAAATCCGGCCTGAGAGACTCTTCCAGGCGGCCGTCGGGATGGAGGATGCGCAGCATTTCCCCTTTCATCGGGTCATAATTTTCGATCATACATCCACCCTTCTTATTGTAAAATTTTTGCAGCGCAAAGAATACCAATAACCCCGAGGGGAAAGGCTTTTAACCTTTATATAGATAGAAGCCTCTGCCCGCCTTTACCCCCAAGTATCCTGCCTCCACATGTTTGACGAGGAGGGGACAGGGTCGATATTTATCCCCAAAGGCTTCTTGGAGAATTTTCATCACGGAAAGAACTGTATCCAGGCCTACTAAATCCGCCAATTCGAGAGGACCCATCGGGTGATTCGCTCCCATCTTCATGATTTGATCGATCTCTTCTTTCGCCCCCAGACCTTCATAAAGCGCGTAGATTCCCTCATTCATGAAGCTGAAAATCAAGCGGCTGGATATAAACCCGGGAAAGTCCTTGGCCTCCAAGGGGGTTTTCCCAAATTTTAGGCTGAGATCTTTAGCGGTTTGCCATGTCTCTTCGGAAGTTGCCATTCCCCGGATGAGCTCGATCAATTTCATCACTGGCGCGGGGTTGAAAAAGTGCATCCCGATTACTCGCTCCGGCCTTCCGGTGAAGGCGGCGATGCGGGTGATGGATATGGAAGAAGTATTGCTGGCCAGGATGGTTCCTACCCGGGCGACTTTATCGAGAACCCGGAAGATTTCCCTCTTCAAGTCGATCTGTTCGGTCGCCGCTTCGATAATAAAGTCGCAATCCTGAAAATCCTCCAGATGAGTTGTGGTAGAAAGCCGGTCAAGAACGGCTTTTCTTTCATCCGTATTGATCTTGCCCTTCTGGACTCTTCTCTCCAGATTTTGAACAATTCTCTTCTTCCCCTTCTCCAGGGCTTCATTGCTGACGTCCCTCATCAGGGTAGAAAAACCGGAAGACAGGGCTACTTCAGCAATACCGCTGCCCATTTGGCCTGCCCCTACTACGCCGATAATTTTTTGGTCCATATCTCCATCCCCCTTTATGAACGATTGCCGATCGCAATTTTTTTTAATTTAATAGGACGCGGATTTTCGCGGATCACCACAGATAATTTTTTTCATTTATCCTGATCATCCGTGTCTAAAAAGCAATTTCCTATCCAATCAAATGATCCTCTTGGATTTCTGCCCCGAATTCCAACGATGGCTATTTTCATCGGATCATCCCGGGCCCGTCATTCTCTGGGGATCGAGAATCTCCTCCAGTTTTTCTTCTTTCATTATTTTTTTCTCCAGGGCAATTTCTTTGATGGTCTTTCTGCGTAACTGGGCCTCCTGGACGATCTTGGCGGTAGCATCATACCCGATATACGGACTCAAGGCTGTGGCCAATGCCAAGCTATTTTCGACCATCTCGCGGCATCGTTCTTCGTTGACCTTTAACCCGCGCACACACTTTTGGTCGAATAGCTGGGAGCCCTGGGCCAACAGATGAATGGACTGGAGAAGATTATAGGCCAGCACCGGCATCATGACATTGATTTCGAGATTGCCAGAAGTTCCTCCAATCGTGATGGTGGCATCATTCCCGATAACCTGAGCGGCAACCTGGCAGAGTGCCTCGGGAATCACGGGATTGACTTTCCCCGGCATGATCGAGGACCCGGGCTGAACCTCGGGAAGGATAATTTCACCAATTCCGCAACGGGGTCCCGATCCCAGCAAGCGGACGTCATTGGCAATTTTCATCAGGCTTATCGCCAGGGTCTTTAGCGCAGAACTTGCTTCAACGATGGCATCCCTTGCCCCTTGGGCTTCGAAATGATTTTCCGCTTCTCGAAACTTAAGCCTTGTGATTTCATTGATTCTTTTTATTACGAGGTTGGCAAATCGGGGGTGGGTGTTGATTCCGGTTCCGATCGCCGTGCCACCGATAGCCAGTTCAGAAAGATGTTCTTCCGTTTTTTCAACTCTTTTTTTCCCATGTTTAACCATACTGGCATATCCGCTGAATTCTTGTCCCAGCCGCATGGGAATAGCATCCTGAAGATGGGTGCGCCCAATTTTTATGACCCCATGAAACTCTTTGGCTTTATCTTCAAGGGCCCTTTGCAAACTGGCCACTGCTGGGAGTAAATCTCTTTGAATACTTTCAAGGGCAGCAATATGAATACAGCTCGGGATTACGTCGTTGCTGGACTGCCCCATGTTAACATGGTCGTTGGGATGGACCGGCTTTTTATCCCCGATTTTACCCCCCAGAATTTCGTTAGCCCTGTTGGCAATAATCTCGTTGGCATTCATATTGGTCGAAGTCCCCGAGCCGGTTTGGAAAATACTTACTACAAACTGGTCGTTAAACTTTCCATCCATAACCTCTTTAGCTGCCAGGGAAATGGCCTCTCCCAGATCTTTCTTCAAAAGGCCAAGTTCCTTGTTGGCCAGGGCTGAGGCCATCTTGATCATTCCGAGGGCTCGCAAAAATTGCACGGGGAAAAGAAGCCCCCGAATGGGAAAATTTTCGATGGCGCGTTGGGTCTCCGCGCCCCAGTAAGCCTGCTGAGGGACTTTCACTTCCCCCATGGTGTCTCTTTCAACTCGAAAGCTATTTTTATCCATTTCTTGATACCCCTTGAGAGAATCCTTAATGATACCCTTTCATCCCCCACAAATTTTCTGCAAGGGATAGTGTTCCTCTATCTTTCTAAAATGAATAAAAATGGCGCGGAAATAAATACTGTAAACCACCTATTTTTTAAAAAGGAATACAGTATTTTTACCGGTTGACTAAGTGTGCTAAGAACTGTAGGAAATCACCTTTTTATAAAAAAATGCCTTGAACGAGGTATTCCTCCACTCTTAAGCGTTTCTCCGCCAAGAAAATCCCAGATTCCAATCAACTGTAAAAATAATTTCATCTTTAATTTTTTTGTTCATTTTCGTGGACCGTCAAACAAAAATGCCCTTTTTTAAGTGTCTTCTCCGATCAAAAATTAGCGCAATCCCGTGTCAACGAAAATAAATAAAGGGGGAAAGAACAAGAAAAAGTTACAAAAACAAACAAGAAAAAGTAAAGAAATAATCTTGTCCAATTTTAATTCATTCTTAATTGATGAATTCGTAATACATCGAAATTCCTTAGAATTCGTCATTCCGGCGAAAGCCGGAATCCAGTTTTGTCAAGATGTTCTGTCCGCCTGAGGCGGACGGCTTTCGCCGGGGTGACGACCCAGGAGACTTTTTACGAGATCATCTTAATTAGCTCATGGCATATCGATTGCAAAAACGGTCATTAAAAAATTTATCAGCGAATTCTAAAGAAATATTTAAAACCCGGAAAAGGCAAACCACCTGAAAAGGTGGGACGCAAAGCCACTGGCCTAAATCCCAGGAAGGGATACGGCAGCAGGGTTGCCGGGCGAATACAGCATCTCCCAATGCAGTATTTGCACGGCTCGTTGCAAAATGGAGGTGCTGTCATGTTTTCAAAAAGGCTTTTTGCGAAACCGCGATCATCCCCATCTTCTTTCCCATTCTCTGGTTTAAAATTCCTCCTTCCTCTGACTTTGACAACCCTTCTCACCATATTTTCCATTATTATATCCCCATTAAACGCTTTCCCGGCTCAGATAAGTTTGGCCTGGGACGCCAACACGGAAGCTGATTTATCAGGTTATAAGGTCTATTATGGAACGACTTCTGAGACGTATGGGACGCCAATCGACGCGGGAAACGTGACAACTTATACTCTAACCGGCCTTGCATCAGGACAGACTTACTATGTGGCGGTAACCGCTTATAATACTACTAATAATGAGAGCGGATATTCCAACGAAGTAAATGGGGCGGCAACAGATTCAACCCAAACTTATACAGTGACCACCAACCCGGCGGGCCGGCAGGTGGTAGTGGATGGGGTTACCTATACCGCCCCGCAGACTTTCAGTTGGGCGGTGGGGTCTTCCCACACTTTATCCGTATCTTCTCCCCAGTCGGAAACCTCGGGAACCCGGTACGCCTTCTCTTCCTGGAGCGATGGAGTAAATCAAAGCCATACGGTTACGGCCCCCTCTTCGAGCACCACTTACACGGCTAATTTTACCACCCAGTACAGCTTGACTACCGGAGCAAGTCCTTCCGGTGGAGGGGCGGTCAGCCCCTCCGGAACAAACTGGTACAACAGCGGGAAGAGCGTTTCAATCTCGGCCACGGCCACCCCCGGATACTCGTTCATGGGATGGTCGGGGAATCTCTCCGGATCTACCAACCCCACCGATCTGATCCTGAACGGGGTTAAGAGCGTAACGGCCCAATTTACCGCTATTCCCGAGACCATCTCCACGCCCTCGCCGCCCAGCGGGACATCGAGTGGAAATGCGGGAACTGCATATTCTTACCTCGCCAGCGGGGCTTCCTCAAGCCTCGGCCACTCCCTGGAATACCAATTCGACTGGAAAGGCGACGGAAAAGACCTTTCCTCGTGGGGCGCTGCCTACCAGCAAAAAACATGGACGGCCGCGGGCACTTACAGTGTCCGGGTAAGAGCCCGTTGTTCTACCCACACCTCCGTGGTTTCCAGCTGGTCAGCGGGTACCTCTGTCGTGATTAAGAGTGGTGCCCTCATCGGTTGCACCGACTCCGGGGTCCAATGCCTTGATAGGACAGACGGCGGCAATGACAGCGACAACCTGGTAAACGGAAAGCCCAAAGCGGATGTGGAATATGAATTTAAGATTACTCTGCAAGATACCCGCGGCACCCCTCAATATGTAAGACTTTTGACGACCCAGAGAACGAATCCATCGGCAAGCGACTTCTATGAATACGATATGGCATGCAGCGGAAGTTATACGACCGGCGCTAACTGCACCTACCGGACCATGCTCGGCCCCGCAGCCGTTCATAAATTCTACTTCAAGGTCAAGATGTCCGACGGCACTGAAATAATCTACCCCAATGTTGGGTATATCACCGGCCCTGAAATACTACTCCTTAATGGCAACAATCTCGTGGGCATCCCCAGAGATATTGCCAGTGCCAACCTCGGAGATCAGGAAGCTTTCGGCAGTCAACGGGTTTATCGATGGAATGCCGAACAAAACCGCTATACGAAGGTAAGCACCTCTGAACCAGTAAAAGAAGGGGAAGGTTATTCCCTTTACAAACAAAGCAAACAAAATAAAACCGTGCTTGAACTGGATAATTACGGCGAAATTCCAGGGCTTGAATATACCTACCCGCTCCATCCCGGCCTGAATCTTGTCAGCAATCCTTATTCCGGAAATGTGATTCTTGCCGATGTAAGAATTCAAAAAGGGACCTCCACGCCGGTATCATGGGGGGAAGCAATAGTTAGAGGATGGATTGTCGATGCCCTCTATTATTACAATGGCAAAGATTGGGGAGATACCTATTCTTATATGACCTCCGAAAACGGAGGAGTGCTCGTGCCATGGCTGGGCTATTGGGTAAACCTAAATGCTACCGATGATCTTTACAACCTGGTCATTCCACGACCTTAATAGTAGATAGTAAGGGCTTTAATTCACAACATTTTCCTCCCTTACCCCGGCCCTCTTCCCGCCTGAGGCGGGAGGGGGCATTTTTGCGTGAGGATGAAGGCTCTCCCGACCCAGATAAAAATAATGTGCTACATTTAAAAAGTTCCCAATATTCCCTATTTATAGGGAAAATCTCAGAGAAAAATTACAATCTTGGAAGTTCAAAAACCCGCTAAAAAATATTTCCTGAAATTAACTCTCCTGATCCTTTCTTTTTCTCTCCTACGGGCTGACGCCTGTAGTCCTCAGCTTATTGATAGTGATTCGGCCAATTCCATCCAGGAAACCTGGGATGGTGGATTCATTGTGGCCGGTGGGAGCTATTCTTTTAGCACTCACTTTGGCGATATATGGATATTGAAGCTTAATTCTTCCGGGGAGATCGTTTGGCAAAAGATTTATGGGGGGAATTACGGTAATTCAGCTTATTTTATTCGGCAGATCTCCGGGGGGTATATTGTTGCTGGAGTCACCTCGGCTTTTGGAGTGGTTAATTCAGATGATTTTTGGGTATTAAAAATCGACGACGCCGGGAACATCGGCAGCGGATGTTCAATAACAGGCGCTTCCAGTGCAACTGTAACATCGCCGACGGTTCCAGCCATAAATTCATCGGTTACCCCGACCAGCGTATCCCCCCAGAATTCAAATGCTACGACGGCAACCCAATGTTCCTCTCAGTAAGTTTACCCACTTCCTTTTAGGTATCCCCTATTCAACCAGTAAAAGCCCGAAGCGGTTTGTCTCTTCTTGATAGCTTTTCACAACTTTAATCGGGTACCCCAATTTTCGGGCCGTAGCGTAAACATCCACGCCGAACGCTTCCAGGGTGGGGCGGGCCAGATAGGGATGGTTGCATTCCCCTTTGGTTTTTTGGCATTTTTGGCATATGCGGCAGGGTGCGGGTACGAAGACAAAAGCCTTGTAAAAACCCGATAAAAAAACCTCCTTCTCTAAATCGAGAATTCTTGTGTTGACCTCCTGGGCCCAGGGAAACCTCATTTTCGGGTTTTCAAATTTTATAGCGAAATGAAAGAAAAGACCGGACTTGAATCCGGCAAAAAATTTTTTACACTCCGCCACCGAAAAAATTTCCGGCGGACAGCAGGCTTTTTCCCCATAGCTCGGACATCCGAACATGCATTTGGCCCTCACCCAATAGTCAGTAATAATCGATTGGGGACGAATCCATTTAAAATCTTTCACTTCATGATCCCGGGCCATTTTTTCAATGCGCTTCGCGGCGGTTTTGGTCACCTTTTCCTCCTTAGGTATCTAGTTGTTCTACTAAATAAATCCCTTTCCTTTTTTAATTTCTGAACAACTTAGTGCCGTTACAGAACCCTCAATTTTGCCATCCCCTACGTCTTAACTTCCCCTCACCCAACCCTCTTCCGCCTCAGGCGGAGAGAGGGAGTTTACGGATGAACCCAATTTAACGTATAGCCCCTATTGGCAAACAAGCGGAAAGAAAAGATAGCCGCCCTTTAGTCAGACAGCTCTCAAACTATTGAATTTTTCAACACCCCCAAACCTTCGATCCTCGCTTCGACCACATCTCCCGGCTTGAGAAACCAGGCCTCTGGGTCTGGCTGGCGGAAAAAAGCGACACCGCCCGGGGTTCCCGAAGTGATTATGTCCCCCGGCTCTAAGGTCATTTGGGACCAGTAGGCGATTAGGTCCGGGATTTTGAAGATCATCTGGCCCGTCGATGATTTTTGCCTCGGTTGCGCTTCGCCATTTACCCAGAGCTCCATGGACAGTTGATGCGGGTCATCAATCTCGTCAGCCGTTACCAGA
The DNA here is from genome assembly GCA_964537885.1 of uncultured Syntrophaceae bacterium. Classification (GTDB taxonomy): domain Bacteria; phylum Desulfobacterota; class SM23-61; order SM23-61; family SM23-61; genus CAZIDC01. The sequence goes on from CAZIDC010000022.1 coordinate 13,211, forward strand.
AAAGGCCCCATGGGCGCTAAGGCGTCCAGACTCTTCCCCAGAAGAAGGAGCCTCTTTTCCATCTCCCTGGCCTGGATATCTCTGGCGCTGAGATCGTTGAGAATGGTATAGCCTGCAACATACTCAAAAGCTTTTTCCTTAGGAATATCCTTCCCCTTTTTGCCGATCACGATGGCCATCTCGATTTCGTAGTCTAATTGCTTCGTGGAGCGAGGATAGGGAACTGGCGCGCCGGAGCCGATTAGAGCCGATGAAGCTTTTAAAAATCCGACGGGGAATTCAGGAACCGGAACTTTATTTTCCTGAGCATGATCGTAGAAATTCAATCCCATGGCAATCATCTTCCCCGGCCGCGGAATGGGAGCTTGTAAGACGATCTGCGAAAAAGAATAGACCAGCATCTCGCCTTCCAAGCCTTTATGTTCTATCGGTTTCCCCTGCGGCCAGGATTGAAGAATAAAATCAATTGTAAGGCTGGCTAAGTTCATAGCCTCGGCACCCCGTCCCAGGAAAGAGCCCATGTCAGCGGGTATGAGCTGAGAGGCTTTCGGGTACGGCTTTTTTTCTTTTTCTTTCTCCTGCAGAAAAAGAGCGGCCGCCGGCTGAAGGTTTACGACTGAATGGTTATCTAAAAGAGCCCCGATTATAAATCCTTCATCCTTTTGATTACTCTTCGCAAAAGTAACCAATTTCATACCAATACCTCCTTAGAAATTTTCCTCCTAAAAAAGGAGTGTTTAAAATCTGGCCCTGCGGAAATAGGATTCTATACCGGCTTTTAAAAGTCAAGAATAAATTTTGGCCTATTTCACTCCCAGAAATGCTTAAAGTCAAATGGTTAGAAATATCCCAAAATGGAAGGGTCAAAGTCGGTAGGTTGTTGACAAAAGGCCCAAAAAGGTCATAAATCTTAAATAAGAAATGGCTTGGAGGGTAAGGGACTTAAGCATTATAGGGTGAAAACTTAATTTATGTTGAAGTTTTTCCAGAATAAATTTAAAAGATGTGCATTTTTTACCTCAATCGTTAACTCTACAACCTATAAAAAAACTGCCTGGCTAATTATTACTGGGCCAGGCAGCTTTATGTTTTAAAAAATTGTTTTTAAGACCTTGAATTCAGAAACCTTTTTCAATTAATTCACGCTAAATTCATCTTTTAGGGCTTTCAGAGCAGCAGGAAAGCTTAGTTCCTTTACTTTCTGCCCTCCCTTTATCCCCTTGAATTTAGAGTTGAGATATTTTTTTACAAGATGCATAACTTCATGTTCTTCTTCTGGAATTTTAAGGTCGGCATCCTGGCTTAAGCGATGTAGAAGGATTACCGGGTCCAGTATCTCTCCGCATATCACACAATGCCACCCAAAGAAAACATTATTCACGTCGTAAAATTTTTCAAAAATCATTCTTCCGCCGCATCTCTGGCATTGCATAGCATTTTTTCTCTTATTTACCACAGCCATGGGGGTTACTTTATTCTCCCTTCTAATTAAATTTTATAATTAAGATGCAATTTTTTTGCCAAAGATTCGTGATGATCGCGTAAAAAAGTCTGGAAATGCGGTTTCCCGTGATTCCGGCGAATCCCTGACCGAGTCCGGGGGGGCGTAGAAAGGTAGTCCTTTCATATAGTTATAAATTATATGTCCACCTGAGGAGGACCTTCTCCACCGGAGTGACGACTTTTTACGAATTCATCATTAATCGGTTTTTGAAAAAATTCCCCAAATTTCCTTTATTATTATGATTCAGAAATTCGTTGATTAAATTAGCCTTGGCCCTGACGGAAGGTCGAAGCGCGCAGCTAAAAACGGCCGCGAAAATGATGGGTTGGCGACAACCGCCTTAGTGCCGCAAAGAAACAAGGGGGGTGGCTACTGATCGTCGAATCAGGATATTAGGAGTTTAAGTTTCCCCCCTGTTTGACGAAGAGTTAGTGTGGCTAAGTTAAATCGTGGTGTTTCGAAGGCATTACAGCAATTTTTTATTTTTTAAGGAGTGGGGGATGGCACAGGCACAAAAGGGAACCATCTTGATCGTAGATGATGAAGTGGGCCCAAGAGAATCTTTACGCATGATTCTTAAACCCATCTATGAGGTCTTTATGGCTTCAAACGGGCGAGAAGCAATCAAAGTTGTCGAAACGGAAAACATTGACCTTGTTACTCTCGACCTGAAAATGCCCGGCTTTTCAGGAATC
>CAZIDC010000023.1:0-15151 GCA_964537885.1 uncultured Syntrophaceae bacterium
CATGCGGCTTCGTCCGCTCAAACCTCCGCTTCGACATAACCCCTCCTTTGCCTCAACCTCATTATTGGCGGCGGGTGTGCCCGCTCTCTTTTTGATGAGACTGGGCAATGGCTTCTTCGGCAATCGCCGCTGGAACGCGTTCATAATGGGAAAGCTGCATGGTATAAGTGGCTCGGCCTTGGGTATGAGAACGGAGCTGGGTGGCGTACCCAAACATCTCGGCCAATGGAACCCTGGCTTCGATCACCCTTACTCCGTTTCGGGCCTCTAAGTTAGAGATCTTCCCCCTCCGGGAAGCCAGGTCCCCGCTGACCTCACCGATGAAATCTTCCGGAACAATCACTTCCACGCCCATTATCGGCTCTAATAAGACCGGCTGCGCCCGTCTCGCTCCCTCCTTGAACCCCATCGACCCGGCAATCTTAAAGGCCAGCTCAGATGAATCAACCTCATGGAAGGACCCGTCCACCAAAACTACTTTCACATCTACAACCGGGTAGCCGGCCAAAACCCCGCTCTCCACGGCTTCCCGAACCCCCTTCTCCACGGCCGGGATATACTCCCGGGGAATCGTTCCTCCTTTGATCGCATCCACAAACTGTACCTTTTCTCCCGCGGGTAAGGGTTCTATTTCAAGGACTACATGACCGTACTGACCCTTGCCCCCCGATTGACGGATGAATTTCCCCTCGCCCCGGGCCGGCCGGGTGATGGTTTCGCGGTAGGCCACCATCGGTTGGCCCACGTTGACGTCCACGCCGAATTCCCGCAGCAGACGATCGACAATAACCTCTAAATGCAGTTCCCCCATCCCCGAGATGATGCATTGCCCCGTTTCTTCATCCATACGCCGGCGGAAGGAAGGATCTTCCATCGATAATTTATACAGCCCCTGATCCATCTTTTCCTGGTCCCCTTTGGCTTTGGGCTCGATCGCCATGGAGATGACGGGCTCCGGAAAATCCATGGACTCTAAAACCAGAGGATAGGCTTCCTCGCAAAGGGTATCGCCCGTCGTCGTTCCCTTCAAACCGACTGCCGCCACGATTTCGCCGGCGCTGGCCAGTTTGATTTCCTCCCGTTTGTTGGCATGCATTTTCAGCAAGCGGCCGATTCGCTCCCGTTTCCCCTTCGTGGAATTATAAATGGGTGAACCAGACGGCAATTCCCCTGAATACACCCGGAGAAAAGTCAGCTGCCCGACATAGGGGTCAGACATAATCTTGAAGGCCAGCGCTGCAAGAGGGGATCCATTAACGGGAGAGCGTTCTTCTTTCTGCCCGCTTTCCGGATGAACCCCTTGGACGGGAGGAACATCCAGCGGGGAGGGAAGGTAATCGATTACGGCGTCCAAAAGCGGCTGGACCCCTTTGTTCTTGAAGGCCGAACCGCAGAGGACGGGAACAATCTTGGCCGCCAGGGTTCCTTGGCGGATGAGCCCCCGAATTTCTTCCACGGGGATGGGAACGCCCGCCAGGTACTTTTCCAGGAACGAATCATCCAGTTCGGCCAAAATCTCAAAGATATTCTCCCGGTAGGCCTTGGCGACGGCCGCGAGATGCTCAGGAATCTCCTCTTCATGGAAATCAACGCCTAAAGTCCCCTCTTCGTAAAGGACTGCTTTCATTCGCAGGAGGTCGATGATTCCCCGAAAATCCCCTTCCCCGCCGATCGGAAGCTGCAGAGGAAGAGCGGGCGCCTTCAGGCGCTCCCGCATCATTTTGATCACCCTGGGAAAGTCCGCTCCCACCCGGTCCATTTTGTTTACAAAAGCGATCCGGGGAATGCCATATTTATCCGCTTGTCTCCAGACCGTCTCGCTCTGGGGTTCCACACCGCCTACCCCGCAGAAAACGGCGACGGCGCCGTCCAAGACCCGCAGGCTCCGTTCCACTTCGATGGTAAAATCCACATGGCCGGGAGTATCGATAATGTTGATGCGGTGATCCCTCCAGGAACAGGTCGTGGCCGCCGAAGTGATGGTGATCCCCCGTTCCTGTTCCTGCTCCATCCAGTCCATCACCGCCGTGCCTTCGTGCACCTCTCCCAGTTTGTAAGAGACCCCGGTGTAATAGAGGATTCGCTCCGTAGTGGTCGTCTTCCCGGCATCGATGTGGGCCATGATGCCGATATTTCGGGTTTTTCCTAAATCCACGTGGTTCATTAAAAAACGATTGCCTCAGGGAAAAAAGTTCGGAGTTTGGAATCAAAAAGTACTCCGAACTCAATGACTGTTTTCACCACCGATAATGGGCAAAGGCCTTGTTGGCCTCGGCCATTTTATGCACGTCTTCCTTTTTCTTTATTGCCCCTCCGCGGTTATTGGCCGCGTCTAAAAGTTCGGCTGCCAGTTTTTCCTCCATGGACTTCTCGGAACGGTCCTTGGCATAAGAAATCAACCACCGAATGGCTAAGGCTGTCCGTCTTTCCTGACGAACCTCCGTCGGCACCTGATAGGTAGCCCCTCCGACCCGTCGGGATTTAACTTCGATAATCGGTTTCGTGTTGTTAACCGACTTCTCAAAAACCTTCAACGGATCTTCCTTAGAGCGCTCCTGGATAATCTCCAGGGCATTATAGAGGATTCGCTCGGCTACGCTTTTCTTCCCCTGGATCATGATATTGTTGATGAACTTGGCCACCAAGACGTTTTTATACTTGGGGTCGGGGAGAATCGCGCTCTTGGTCACTTCGCGTCTTCTGGGCATGAGTTCCTCACTTGGGCCTTTTGGCCCCGTACTTGGAGCGGCTCTTTTTACGGTTCTGCACTCCGACCGAATCCAGCGTTCCCCGGATGATGTGGTACCTTACCCCCGGAAGGTCCTTCACCCTCCCTCCGCGAACCAAAACGACAGAATGCTCCTGAAGGTTATGTCCCACGCCCGGGATGTAAGTGGTAATTTCATACCCGTTGGTCAAGCGCACCCGGGCTACTTTTCGCAAAGCTGAATTGGGCTTCTTGGGCGTGGAGGTATACACGCGAACGCAGACTCCCCGCCTCTGGGGGGAGTCGGTCAGCGCTGGCGCCGCGGTCTTGGGTTTTATTTTTTCACGTCCCAGGCGAATCAGCTGGTTAATCGTGGGCATTTACCCTCCAATTTTTTAATCTAACCAAAAATTTTTATTATATCTAAAATATTTGTTTTGTCAATGAAATTATTTTTTAATCTTCCACCTTGGCTAAGTTCTCTCTTTCCTCTTCCTCCCCTTCCACTTTAATCCCTGCACTCCGATAACGGCTTAACCCCGTTCCCGCCGGAATCAATCGACCCAGAATCACGTTTTCCTTCAAACCCCGCAGACCATCGGTTTTCCCACTGATGGCCGCCTGCGTAAGAACTTTGGTCGTTTCCTGGAAAGAGGCCGCCGAAATAAAGCTTTCCGTGGATAGGGACGCCTTGGTCACCCCTAAAAGCAAAGGCTCGGCTACAGCGGGCTGCTTCCCGGAGGCTTTCAGCCGCTCATTCTCCTCTTCAAACAAGTGGCGCTCGACATGTTCACCGATCAAGAAGTTGGAATCTCCGACTTCTTTGATCATGACTCTCCGGAGCATCTGTTTAACAATAACCTCGATATGTTTGTCATTGATCTTCACTCCCTGGAGGCGGTATACTTCCTGTACTTCATCGACCAGATACCGGGCCAAGTCCTCAACTCCCAGGATGGAGAGAATATCGTGGGGGTTGGAGGATCCATCCATTAAAGCCTCACCCGCCTTGACCCTCTCTCCTTCATGAACGCTGATATGCTTCCCCTTTAAAATCGAATATTCTTTGGGATCCCCTACCTCGGGGGTGATGACCACTTTCCTTTTCCCTTTGGTATCCTTGCCGAAAGAGACTACTCCCGTGATCTCGCTGATGAGGGCAAATTCTTTGGGCTTTCTGGCCTCGAAAAGCTCCGCTACCCTGGGCAAGCCTCCTGTAATATCCTTCGTTTTCGTGGTTTCTCGGGGAATCTTGGCAATGACATCCCCCTGATGGACCATATCCCCTTCCGCAACCACAATGTGGGCTCCGACCGGAAGAAGATAGCGGGCAACGGCTTCGGTTCCGGGAAGCTTCAGGGTGCGCCCTCGTTCATCTTTAATGGATACGCGGGGACGCGATTCCGGATCTTTCGACTCAGAAATTACTTTCGTCGAGAAACCGGTCACTTCATCCAGCTGCTCCTGCATGGTGATCCCTTCCACGATATCGCCAAACTTTACGCGGCCGGAAACCTCGGTCAAGATCGGGATGGTGTAGGGATCCCACTCGGCAACCAGGTCGCTGCTTTTGACGGCCTGACCGTTATCCGCTTTGATCTTGGCTCCATAAATGATGGGATAACGCTCCCGCTCCCTTCCACTTTCGTCTACAATGGCCAACTCCCCGTTGCGATTCATGACCACTGCATCCTTATCCTTATTGCGCACGGTAGAAAGGTTGATGTATTTCACCTTCCCATCATTTCTCGTTTGCAGCATAGTTTGTTCCGCCCGCCGGCTGGCGGTCCCTCCAATGTGAAAGGTACGCATGGTCAACTGGGTTCCGGGTTCACCGATGGATTGGGCAGCGATGATCCCCACCGCTTCTCCAATGTTGACCATGTGGCCGCGCGCCAAATCGCGCCCATAACAGCTTACGCACACCCCCCTTTTGGTGCGGCAGGTCAGGACGGAACGAATCTTCACCCTTTCCAACCCGGCATTTTCAATCTTCTCCACCAGTTTTTCATCTATTTCCTGGTTGGCCTTGACGAGGACTTCGCCCGTGAAGGGATCATTGATGTCTTCCAGAGCAACCCGCCCGAGAATACGCTCCCCGATGGGTTCGATAATCTCCCCCCCTTCCACTAAGGGCGTGACGAAGATCCCTTCCAGGGTCCCGCAATCTTCCTCGGAAATGACCATATCCTGGGCCACGTCGACCAGCCTCCGGGTTAAATAGCCGGAATTGGCCGTTTTCAGCGCTGTATCGGCTAACCCTTTCCGTGCTCCGTGGGTGGAGATGAAGTACTGCAGCACCGTCAACCCTTCCCGGAAGTTAGCCGTGATGGGGGTCTCAATGATTTCGCCCGATGGTTTGGCCATCAGTCCGCGCATGCCGGCGAGTTGTCTGATCTGCTGCGCACTTCCCCGCGCCCCCGAGTCGGCCATGATGAAGATTGGGTTGAAAGAAGGCATGCGTTTCTTTTTTCCGGTAGCCGGATCGATAACGGTCACGGTGCCCAGTTCCTCCAGGATCTCAAAGCCTATGTTCTCGGTTACCTGGGCCCAGATGTCCACCACTTTGTTATACCGTTCCCCGTCGGTAATGAGACCTTCCTTATACTGATTTTCGATTTCCAGGACCTCCTGGTTGGCTTTTTCCAGGAGTTCCGCCTTACGCGAAGGGATGACCATATCTTCAATACAGATCGAGATTCCAGCCTGGGTTGCATACCGGAATCCCCAGTCTTTAAGCTGGTCGGCAAGAATGACGGTCTTTTTATTCCCGGCGAAGCGATAGCACTGATCGATCAGAGTGGCTAATTCCTTTTTATTCAGCACTTTGTTGACAAAGGAAAAAGGAATCTCTCGCGGCAGGATTTCCTTGAGAAGCACTCGGCCTACCGTGGTATTCACGCGCTCCGTCTGGCCATTGCTCCCCATTCTCACTTTAATAGCGGCATGGAGGTCTACTTCCCCGGCATCAAAGGCCATGCGCACCTCTTCCGGGCTGGAAAAGATCTTTCCTTCCCCTTTGACAAAGGGTTTCTCCCGGGTCATGTAATAGAGGCCCAGAACGATATCTTGAGTGGGAACAATAATGGGTTTGCCGTGGGCCGGGGAAAGGATATTGTTTGTGGACATCATCAAAACCCGTGCCTCAATTTGGGCCTCGATGGAAAGGGGAATATGGACGGCCATTTGATCCCCATCGAAGTCGGCGTTGAAGGCTGCACAAACCAGCGGGTGCAACTGGATGGCTTTTCCCTCTATCAGGATGGGCTCAAAGGCTTGAATGCCCAGCCGGTGCAAAGTGGGAGCCCGGTTCAGCATAACCGGATATTCGCGGACGATCTCGGAAAGGGTCTCCCACACTTCGTCCTTTTCCTGCTCCACCAGTTTTTTAGCGCTCTTGATGGTCGTGACATATCCTTTTTGTTCAAGGCGGTTGTAAATAAAGGGCTTGAAAAGCTCCAGGGCCATCTTCTTGGGAAGACCGCATTGATGCAGGCGAAGATCCGGACCGACCACAATCACTGTCCGGCCCGAATAATCGACTCGCTTGCCCAGAAGATTTTGCCGGAACCGCCCTTGTTTGCCCTTGAGCATATCGGAGAGTGATTTGAGCGGCCGGCCATTTGACCCCAGGATGGCCCTTCCCCCCCGCCCGTTATCGAACAAAGCGTCCACCGCCTCCTGAAGCATTCGTTTTTCATTGCGGATGATGATTTCTGGAGCACTCAGCTCCTGAAGACGTTTGAGGCGATTATTCCGGTTAATCACTCTCCGGTAAAGGTCATTCAAGTCCGAAGTGGCAAACCGTCCTCCGTCGAGGGGCACCAGAGGTCTCAGGTCCGGAGGGATGACGGGAATCACCTCCAGGATCATCCATTCCGGACGATTACCCGAATCCTTGAAAGAGTCCACAATCTTCAGCCGTTTGGCTATTTTCTTCTTCTTAACCTCCGAAGTAGCCTCCCGCATCTCGGCCCGCAATTGCTCGGAGAGAACGTTGACGTCCACTTTCCGTATAAGATCACGAATGGCCTCCGCTCCCATTCCTGCTCCAAAAGAGTCAGCACCGTACTCTTCGATCGCTTTCCGGTACCGTTCATCGCTGAGAAGTTCCTTCTCCTTCAAAGGCGTCGCCTTGGGATCGATGACCACAAAAGATTCGAAATAAAGGACTTTTTCCAACTCCCGCAGGGTCATGTCCAAAAGACTGCCGATGCGGCTGGGAAGGCTTTTTAAGAACCAGATATGCGCCACCGGAGCGGCCAGCTCAATGTGGCCCAGTCGCTCCCTTCTCACTTTGGACTGGATCACCTCCACGCCGCACTTCTCGCAAACGACCCCCCGGTGTTTCATCCTTTTGTATTTGCCACAATTGCATTCATAGTCCTTGGTGGGGCCGAAGATCTTGGCGCAGAATAACCCATCCCGTTCCGGCTTGAAGGTTCGGTAATTGATCGTCTCCGGCTTCTTCACTTCCCCGTAAGACCAAGCCCGCATCTTCTCCGGAGAAGCCAGGGATATTCGCACGGCGTTGAAGGCCAGAGGATATTTGGGTTTTTCAAAAAAACTAAAAAGATCTTCCAAGGCTGTTCCCCTTTATGCTTCCTCTTTCTCCAGAAGCTCCATGTCCAGACAAAGGCTTTGCAGTTCTTTGACCAGGACGTTAAAAGACTCCGGGACCCCCGCTTCGAGGTTATGGCCCCCTTTGACGATGGTCTCATACATGCGCGTCCGGCCGAGTACATCGTCTGACTTTACGGTCAGGAACTCCTGGAGCGCATGGGCGGCGCCGTAGGCTTCCAGGGCCCAGACCTCCATCTCCCCCAAACGCTGCCCGCCGAATTGCGCCTTCCCTCCCAGAGGTTGCTGGGTGATCAAGGAGTAAGGCCCCACGGAACGGGCATGAATCTTATCATCCACTAAGTGATGAAGTTTCATCATATAAATGACCCCGACCGTTACTTTTTGGTCAAAAGGTTCTCCTGTCCGGCCGTCGAAGAGCAAAGCCTGGCCTGAAACCGGTAGGCCACCCTCCTTCAGGGCGATTTTAATTTCTTCCTCGATGGCTCCGTCGAACGCGGGAGATGCCATAAACACCCCCCGGGAAAGAGTCTGGGCATATTCCCGCAGATCTTCGTCTTCCAGGCTGTCGATTAACGCGGAAAAATTCTCAGAATTGTAAATCTTCTTGATTTTTTCGCGCAGAGCTTTGGGATTAAATTCTTTTTCCACGATCCGGTCGATTTGTTCTCCAATCCCTTTTGCTGCCCAGCCGAGATGCGTCTCCAGGATCTGGCCCACATTCATCCGCGAAGGTACGCCAAGGGGATTGAGAATGATGTCTACGGGAGCCCCGTCCTCGAGGTAGGGCATATCTTCTTCCGGAAGGATCCGGGAGATCACTCCTTTGTTCCCATGCCGGCCAGCCATTTTATCTCCCACTGAGAGTTTGCGCTTGATGGCTACATCGACCTTGACCATCTTAACGACCCCGGGGGGAAGTTCGTCGGCTTTCTTCAAACGGGTAATTTTCTTTTCGAAGGCGCCTTTGATAACTTCGATTCGTTCATCCAGTTGGTCCCAAATATTTACGGCATCGGCTTTCTTTTTGGCGTTTTGAATGTTCAGATCCCGCAGCCGGGAATCCGGAACGGCAGCCAATATTTCTCTGGTAACCTTGGTGTTTTTGGGAACGAGCGTTTTCCCGCTGCGTTCCTCGGCGACCCGCGTGATGACCACCTCATTGAGGAAGATTTTGCGCACCTTCTGGGCGGCAAGGTGGTGAACGATCTGAATCTCATCATCTTGATCCCTGTGAATCCGAGCGATTTCCTCTTCTTCGATGGCCTTGCCCCTGGAATCCTTCTCCACGCCCCGGCGGCTGAAGATCTTGACTCCGATTACCGTCCCCTCAACCCCTGGAGGAACGCGCAGCGAGGTATCTTTAACCGCCCCGGCTTTTTCGCCAAAGATCGCCCGGAGAAGCTTCTCTTCCGGCGAGGGTTGGGTTTCTCCTTTGGGAGTAATTTTCCCAACCAGGATGTCCCCGGCCTTGACCTCGGCGCCAATCCGGATAATTCCACTTTCATCCAGGTTTTTCAAAGATTCATCCCCAAGGTTGGGAATGTCCTGGGTAATCTCTTCCCGGCCCAGTTTGGTGTCCCGGGCCACAACTTCAAATTCTTCTATGTGGACCGAGGTGAAACTGTCATCCTTGACGACCCTTTCGCTGATCAGGATGGAGTCTTCAAAGTTGTAGCCCCCCCAGGGCATGAAGGCGACCAGGACGTTCCGTCCCAGGGCTAATTCCCCGCTTTGGGTAGCCGGCCCATCGGCAATGATCTGGCCTTTGACCACCCGCTGCCCTTCCCGAACGATTGGTTTTTGATTGATGCAGGTATTCTGGTTGGATCGTTGATATTTAATCAAATTGTAAATATCCACTTCTGACCGGCTGCCATTTCGATTGGGGTTGTCGGCCCGGACGATGACCCTTGAAGAGTCAACCTTTTCGACCACACCATCCCGTTCGGCTACCACGGTTACGCCGGAATCCCGGGCCACTACACCTTCCATCCCGGTTCCAATCAGGGGAGCTTCGGCCCGGAGGAGAGGCACTGCTTGTCTTTGCATGTTGGAGCCCATCAAAGCCCGATTGGCGTCATCGTTTTCCAAAAAGGGGATCAGGGAAGCGGCTACGCTTACCAGCTGATTGGGGGAAACGTCCATCAGGTTAATTTCCTCGGGCCTGACGAGCGTTGACTCTCCGGCAATGCGCGCCGGGATCAATTCCGCAGTAAACCGCCCCTTGGCATCCACGGGGGCGTTGGCCTGGGCGATGACCCGGCTTTCATCTTCTTGAAGGGCGGATAGGTACTCGATCTCCTTGGTTACCTGCCTGTTCACCACCTTACGGTAGGGCGTCACGATAAACCCAAAAGGATCCACCTCGGCGTAGGTGCTGAGGGAAGCAATCAACCCGATGTTGGGGCCCTCAGGGGTTTCGATCGGGCAAACCCGTCCATAATGGGTCGGATGGACGTCGCGGACTTCAAAACCGGCGCGCTCCCGGGTCAACCCTCCCGGCCCGAGAGCCGAGAGACGCCGTTTGTGCGTGATCTCTGAAAGGGGGTTCGTCTGATCCATAAATTGGGATAGCTGGGACGATCCAAAAAATTCTTTCACCACCGCGGAAACGGGCTTAGGGTTGATCAGGTCGTGGGGCATAAGCGTCTCGACGTCCTGGAGGCTCATCCTTTCCTTGATCGCCCGCTCCATACGCACCAGGCCAATGCGGTACTGATTTTCCAGCAGCTCGCCCACCGCCCGAACTCTCCGGTTGCCCAAGTGATCGATATCATCTACTTCCCCGGCTCCATCCTTGAGCTCAACTAAATATTTCACGGTTTCCAGAATATCTTCCTTGCGCAGAACGCGCAAATCCATAGGGGCATCCAGCTTCAAGCGGTGGTTGATCTTCAATCGGCCCACCCGGGAAAGGTCATACCGGTCAGGGTTGAAGAACAGGTTATCGAAGAAAGTTCTGGCGGTTTCCAGCGTGGGAGGCTCACTGGGGCGCAGCCGGCGATAAATCTCTAAAATGGCGTTATAAACCGTTTTCGGGGTTTTATCATGGGGATTCTGTTTGCGATGTTCTTCGATGGGCCGGGTTTCCGTGTCATCAATCCGGTCGGAACTCAGCGTATCCCGCAAGGAAGAGGAGATATTCAACTGATCGATAAACAAAAGTTCGATCTCTTTGATCCCCCCCAGGCGGACTTCTTCCACCTGCTCCAGGGTAAGCTCGGTATTCGCTGGGATCCAGACCTCTCCCGTGCGGGGATGAAGGATATTGCGGGATAGATATCGCCCGATCAAATCCGTTGCTTCGATGGTCACCGCCTTGACCTTGGCGTCCATCAATTTTTTCAGGGCTGGCCGGGTGATCTTCCGATTTTTGCGGATCAGCAATTCACCGGTATGGGGGTGTTTGATATCTTCGGTCGCTCGTTTATTGGCTAGAAGGTCGAAATCCACATGCTTTAAGATCTTTTCTCCCTGGAAGATAACTTTTTCCGAACGGTAGAAATAATTGAGCATCTCCTCCGGAGAATAGCCCAGGGCCCGCAAGAGGATGGTTACGGGCAACTTCCGTCGCCGGTCGATGCGCACGTAGAGAAGGCCTTTGGTGTCGAACTCCAAATCAAGCCAGGAACCCCGGTGGGGGATGATGCGTCCGGAATAAAGGGGTTTGCCAGTTTGGGTTTTTCCCTTTTCATGCTCAAAAAGAATCCCCGGAGACCGATGGAGCTGGCTGACAATGACCCGCTCGGTCCCGTTGATCACAAACGTTCCTTTGTCGGTCATAAGCGGGATTTCCCCGAAATAGACTTCCTGCTCTTTGATGTCCCGGACCCGCGGTTTGCTTTTTCGTTCTTCCTCATCCATCTCGTAGGTGATCAGCCGGACCACCACTTTCAAAGGGGCTGCGAAGGTCATCCCCCGTTGACGGCACTCGTCCACTTCATATTTAGGTTCTCCCAGGGAGAAGCTGACGAACTCCAGGGAAGCAGTTTCGTTGAAATCCCGGATGGGAAAGACGCTTTTGAAAACTGCCTGGAGGCCGATGTCCTCCCGATTCTCAGGAGAAATATCCTTTTGCAAAAAATTCTCGTAGGACGCTCTCTGGACATCGATTAAATTGGGGATGTCCATAATCTTTTCAATCTTAGAAAAATTTAAGCGTACGATCGGATGGCCACTGGACAAGGATGCCATTCCTTATTTCCTCCCCTACCATTGCCGGTGAACGATCAATGGTTGGCAGCTTGTAAAGAAAATAGAGTATTAATGATTCAACGGACACGAATCACTGACAGCGACACGGATCACTTGATTTCAACCGTAGCGCCTACTTCTTCCAGCTTCTTTTTGACGCTCTCCGCTTCGTCTTTGGAAACGCCTTCTTTCACAGCCTTGGGTACGCCTTCCACCAAATCCTTGGCCTCTTTCAACCCCAAGCTGGTAAGTTCACGGACGACTTTAATGACCTGGATTTTTTTCTCCCCCACGCCGGTTAAAAGGACGTCAAATTCTGTTTTTTCCTCGACTACGGGAGCCGCTGCGCCTGCTCCGGCCGCGGGAGCCGCAGCCACGGCCATGGTTGCCGCCGATACTCCCCATTTTTCTTCCAAAAGTTTGGTAAGTTCTGCGGCTTCTAAAAGAGTCAGACCACTCAATTCTTCTACAATTTTCTGCAAGTCAGCCATTTTTCTTTCTCCTTAGAGATATGATTTTGATCTTGAAAGATCATCAAGATTTATTCTTGCTGGCTTTTGGCCTTCAGCAGCTGGGCCAGCTGGGTGCTGGGTGTCGCCATCAAACGGGCCAGTTTAGAAGCCGGAGCCTTGAGCAAGCCCAAGATCTTGGCCCGGAGCTCATCCAAGCTGGGAAGGTTTACCCAGGCCTGAATTTCGGCCGGTCCCCACAGCCTTCCCTCGGAGGCAGCAACCAGGATTTGCAGCTCCGGATATTCCTTGGCATATTTAGCCAAAACCCTTGCCGGAGCGATCGGGTCCGTTGCACTCCAGGCCACAGCGATCGGACCGCGCACCTTAGGCTGCAAAATCTCCTTATCCGTCCCTCCTATAGCCAACCGCAATAGGGTATTCTTCACAACCCGATATTCCACCGCCGATTTGCGGAGCTCCCTTCGAAGTTGGGTCATCCTTTCCACATTGAGACCCACGCACCGGGTCAGAATGGCCACCTGGGACTGGCCCATCCGTTGATGGAGATCGGCAACGATCCTGCGTTTATCCTCTGGTTTCAATTCCTAACCTCCCTTCTTCTTCGCCTGTTGATTGCCGAACCCCCGAGCTGGAAGTAATCCCGATTTTTGATGATCCTTGGCAAAATCTCATTCCTCTAAGGAACCCTTCCGTCTCGGTAGGCCGGAATCCTTCCCGCTTAAGCGCCTCCAGGCGCACCTACAGTCTTAGACGAACGTTGATCCGTTAAAAAAATTTAAGCCTGCTTCATTGCTCCGCGCAGGACGTTGGGGTCGAGTTTGATCCCCGGACCCATCGTCGTTGAAATCGCCACGCTTTTGAGATAGGTCCCTTTGCTCGATGCCGGCTTGGCCCGGATGATCACATCCATTAGGGCCAGGACATTATCTTTCAATTTCTCGGCTGTAAAAGAAACTTTGCCGACCGTCGTATGAATAATGCCCGTTTTATCGACCCGGAACTCCACCCGGCCAGCCTTCAGTTCCTTTACCGCCTTGGACACGTCGAAGGTTACCGTCCCCACCTTCGGGTTGGGCATCAAGCCCCTGGGGCCGAGAATTTTCCCCAACTTCCCCACCGTCCCCATCATGTCGGGGGTGGCGATGGCTTTATCGAAATCGGTCCATCCACCGGTGATCTTTTCTACCATGTCCTCCGCCCCGACAAAGTCCGCTCCGGCCTCCTGCGCCTCTTTCTCCTTTTCCCCCTTGGCGAAAACCAAAACTTTCACCGTTTTGCCTACGCCGTGAGGAAGAGCGACCGTGCCCCGAACCATCTGGTCGGCATGCTTCGGGTTTACCCCCAGCCGGATGGCCAGGTCCACACTTTCGTCAAACCTGGCCCGAGCGGAGTCTTTGAGTAAGGTTAACCCGGCATCCAGGTCGTACCGATTGTTGCGATCCACTTTCGCTCTCGCTTCTAAATATTTCTTCCCTCTTGTGCTCATGCGATCACCCTTCCATAATTTCAATGCCCATCGATCGGGCCGTTCCTTCGATGGTCAGGATGGCGGCTTCCAGGCTGGCAGCATTCAGGTCGGGTAGCTTCATCTGGGCAATCTCTCGCACCTGGGTCCGGCTCACCTGGCCGACCTTCGTCCGGTTTGGCTCCCCCGAACCCTTGATGATCCCCGCCGCCTTTTTCAACAAAACGGCCGCCGGGGGAGTTTTGGTGATGAAGGAAAAGGAGCGGTCGGCGTAAATGGTGATCACCACAGGAATGATGGTGCCCTCCTGGCTTTTGGTTTGAGCGTTGAAAGCTTTACAAAACTCCATGATGTTCACCCCGTGCTGGCCGAGGGCCGGGCCCACGGGTGGGGAGGGATTTGCCTGTCCGGCTGGGATTTGTAACTTCACCATGCCAATCACTTTTTTGGCCATCTTAGACCTCTTCTTTCAGTTCTTTTTCACCTGGGCGAAATCCAACTCGACCGGAGTCGAACGCCCGAAAATGCTCACTAAGGCCCGAACTTTACCTTTTTCCAGATTTACTGCTTCCACCAGGCCGTTGAAGTTAGAAAAAGGCCCGTCCACCACGCGGACCTGGTCCCCTTTCTCGAAGGTCATGCGGTGCTTGGGGCGAAGGAGACCCTCGCTCATCTGGTTTTTAATATCTTCAACTTCTTTATCAGAGATCGCCATGGGATTCGCCCGGTCCCCGACAAAACCAGTGACTTTGGGGGTATCCTTGACGATATGCCAGGTCTCGTCGTTCAGTTCCATTCTGACCAGGATGTATCCCGGAAAAAATTTACGGGAAGAAGCCCTTTTCTTGCCCTTGATCATTTCGATTACTTTTTCGGCGGGTACGAGGACTTCCGAAAAGCACTCCTCTTTTCTGGCCGATTTAACCCGTTCTTCCAATACGGATTTTACCTTGTTTTCAAACCCTGAATAGGTATGTACCACGTACCACTTTTGGGCCATCGAGAGGTTCCTCTTTTAATCCAAAAAAATCTTTATCAATCGGGAAAGGCCAAGGTCCACGATCCCCAAGAAAAAAGAGACTAAAATCACCGTGATCAAAACCACAGAAGTGGAGGCGATCGTTTCCTTCCTTGAAGGCCAGGTCACTTTCTTCAGTTCGACTCGCACTTCCCGGATAAACTGCTTTGCCTTCTGCCAAAATTCTTTAATCTTTTCCATCAAATTTTTCCTGGGGCAAAAAATTCATTCTTTGGCAGGCCAGGAGGGATTCGAACCCCCATCACCCGGATTTGGAGTCCGGTGCTCTAGCCGTTAGAGCTACTGGCCTGTTATCTTAAACATCCACCCGCTGATCGATTGAGCGACCGTTGATAAGAGGAAAAGCCCGGTTGCGCCGCAGTTCTGCTCCGTTGTTTTTACTTGGTTTCCTTGTGAGGAGTGTGGGTGCGACAGAATCGACAATACTTCTTGAACTCAAGCTTGTCCGGGGTAGAACGCTTATTTTTCGTAGTGGTATAATTGCGCCGCTTGCATTGCCCGCAAGCCAACGTAATAATCTCTCTCACAAATTCTCCTCTTTTTATTCTAACCGCACCGGGATCGAATTGGCAAGCATAGAATCGCCAAGGCCCCTTGGCTGGTTTTTTCTTTTTTGAAGACCCGCCGGCCTGGATTACTCGATGATTTCGGAGATAACCCCCGCGCCCACCGTCCGGCCCCCCTCCCGA
>CAZIDC010000024.1:0-5621 GCA_964537885.1 uncultured Syntrophaceae bacterium
TGATAGCGATCCGCGGTTTATGTTCTTTTCTTTCTGGAGCCATCAATCGTTTCATCAGCACGCGGATTTTCGCAGATATCCGTAAAAAAGTTTAGCCTTTTGCAAGTCTTGATAATCTGCGTTCACCAGCGTCCGCCAAAGGAAATTCCTATACAATTTAATTATCAAAGTTTGATCTCGATATAAGCCTTGGCCTTCATGGTTTTCATCCATTCCTTGAATTGCCGCTCGGCTTCCTTCTGGATCATTTCTTCCCGGATCTTGTTCTTGACTACCGCAAACGGCCTGGGCTCCCCGCCCTTCCGCTCCAGAAGCCGCAGGATATGAAATCCCTCCGGGCTTCTGACGACCTCGCTCAACTCCCCGGCCTTCAGTTGGAAAGCGGCCTCCTCCAGCTCGGGGATTAATTCTTTATGTTTGAAAAAACCCAGGACCCCTCCCTCCCTGGCTTCCGGCCCCTGGGAATATTTTGTGGCCAGGTCGGCAAAGTCTTCCCCTTTTTTAGCCCGCTCCAAAAGAGACCGGGCTTCTTGGTGGAGATCCTCAATCCGTTCTCTGGAGGTACCTTTGGGAATCGGGAGGAAGATCTGCTGCACCTTGACCTCCAGGGGGTCTATATATTCCTTGATCTTCTCCTGGTAGGTCTTTTGCACGTCTTCGTCTTTAATGACGATCTTGGACTTGATCTCCCGGCTCACCAGGCGGAATTTTCCAAGGCCATCCCGGATGTGGTTCCGGTAGGTGGAATAACTCATGCCGTCTTTGGCCAGGGCGACCTTCAAGTCATTCTCGGTCAGGCGATTTTCCTTCATGATGTCCTCGATCGCCGCATCCACATCCCGGTCCGAAATCTCAATCTTCTTCTTTTTTATTTCCTGATCGAGAAGCTTGTTCTCAATCAATTGGTCGAGGACCTCTTCCTTAGCCTTTTTCAGCTTCTCCTCCCTCTCCAATGGGAGCGTGGCTTGCTGCACTTGTTCAAAAAGGCGCCTCCCCGCCTCCTCCAATTCCGATAAAGTAAGCACATCGTTGTTCACCAGGGCGATAATGCGGTCCACCACCTCGCCCCGGAGGCCGACGGGGAAAAGAAGGAGAAATCCAAGGATTCCCCCAAGAATGATCTTCCGGGATATGGTTTTCATCAAATTAGCCACAGAGAACACAATTTTCAAATCTTGATTAGGAAAAAAAGCGTTCGCGCCAAGTGCTAAAGTCCAAACGGTTTGAATTCCCCGCCAGCTTGCGGAATCAAGCCGAATTTTTATGTTAACATTTCATACAATCTCCAGCAAGAATTTTTTGGTTTCCTCCACCATTCCCCTCCACCCTTTTTCCGCCGGACGGAGCTTCAAGCGCTGGTCGGGAGTGAATTCCCTCCTTCCTTTTCCCCGGGCCACTCCCTCCACCAACCGGGTGGGATCCACCGGGGAGTGGGGGTCGAAGGTAAGGACCACCCTTTCCCTTTCCGCCGATACCCGTTTGACTCCCGCTTTTTTCAAGAGCAGCTTCAGGTTCATAACCTGGAGCAGGTTTTCTAAAACCGCAGGAATCGGCCCGTAGCGGTCCCGCAGTTCCTCGCCGATTTCTTCCACCTCTTCCCCGGATTTTGCCGAAGAAAGGCGGCGATAAAAGACGAGGCGCTGGTTGATATCTTCCGCGTAATCCCCGGGAATAAAGGCTGGAATGGGCAGATCGATTTCCGGTTCGACCTCCTCCACCGCTTCTTCCCCCTTCAATTCCTGGACGGCCCGCTCCAGGATCTGCAGGTACATGTCAAATCCCACGGCAGCGACGTGCCCGGACTGGGCATCCCCCAGGAGCGCTCCGGCGCCCCGGATCTCCAGATCATGCATGGCCAGTTTCAACCCGGAACCCAGCTCGGTAACCTCCTGGAGGGCTTCGAGGCGCTTGCGGGCATCCGAACCCATGGCGGAAAACCCCGGAATCAAAAGGTAGGCGTAAGCCCTCTCTTTTGACCGCCCCACCCGCCCTCGAAGCTGGTACATCTGGGCCAATCCCAATTTGTCCGCCCGGTTGACGATAATGGTATTCGCGGAAGGGAAGTCCAGGCCGGATTCGATGATGGTGGTCGTCAACAGGAGGTCCACCTCTTTCCTGACGAAAGCCATCATGACCCGTTCCAGGTCCCGTTCGGCCATCTGTCCATGGGCGATCGCCAGACGAGCTTCGGGAATCAATTGGCGCAGAAATTTCTCCATGGACCCGATGGATTGGACCCGGTTGTGCACAAAAAAAACCTGCCCCCCGCGGCGAAGTTCGCGGCGGATGGCGTCGCGGATGACCTCCTCATCGAACTCGGTTATGTAAGTGCGGATCGCCAGGCGATCTTCGGGAGGGGTTTCGATTACGCTCAGGTCCCGGATCCCCCCGAGGGACATTTGGAGCGTCCGGGGGATGGGGGTGGCCGTCAAGGTTAGGGCATCCACGCTGGAACGCAGGCGTTTCAATTTCTCTTTGTGGGTGACTCCGAAGCGGTGCTCCTCGTCCACGATTAAAAGGCCGAGTTCTTTGAAAGAAACATCCCGCTGCAACAAGCGGTGCGTGCCGATGACCAGATCGATTTTGCCTTTGCTCAGGTCTTCTAAAATTTTTTTTTGTTCAGCGGGCGACCGGAACCGGCTGAGCATTTCCACCCGGACGGGATAGGGGGCAAAACGCCGGGAAAAAGTTTGGTAGTGCTGTTGGGCCAGGACGGTCGTGGGCACCAGCACCGCGACCTGCTTCCCGTCCATCATCGCCCGGAAGCCTGCCCGCAGGGCCACCTCGGTTTTCCCGAAGCCGACGTCCCCGCAGACCAGCCGGTCCATGGGCTTCTCCCCTCCCATGTCGGCCTGCACGTCCTCGATAGCCTGCATCTGATCCGGGGTTTCTTCGTATTCGAAGGAAGCCTCGAATTCTTTAAAAAACTCGTCGGGGGGGGGAAAAGAGTGCCCCTTGACCACTGTCCGGACGGCATAGAGCTTGACGAGTTCTTCGGCCAATTCCCGCAGGGAGTTCTTGACTTTCTTTTTGGCCTTCTCCCAGGAGGTTCCGCCCAATTTATCGAGCCGCGGCTCCTGTTCCCCGCCCCCCACATATTTCTGCACTAAGTTTAACCGGTAAACCGGGAGATAAAGCTTATCCCCTCCCTGGTACTCAATGAGGAGAAAATCATGTTCCTCTTCCCCCAGCTTTAGCATCAGCAAACCCCGGTAGATTCCGATCCCATGGTCGGTATGGACCACGTAGTCTTCCACTTTGAGCTCGCTGAAAGCGGCCAGGGCATGGTCCTTCGCCGGCATCGACGGGCGCTTCCGCGGGTGCTTCTCGGCAAAAAGTTCACTCTCGGTAATGAGGGCAAGCCCTGCGGCCGGGAAGACAAAACCCCGCGAGAGGTTGCCGATCAAGAAAGTAACCTTCCACCCCGCGGAAGCGGCAGGGGTCCAGGAGGAAAACGGATTTTTGAGGATCTGGACGGTTAAATTATGCTTTTCCAGCATCTCCCCCAGTCGCTGGGCGGAGCGCATGCTGGAGCAGGTCAGGAGCGTGGTTATCCCTTTTTCTTCCCAGGCGCGGATGCGCTGGGCCAGGAGCTGCAAAACTCCTTCTTCTGATTTGGAGGAAAGAAGCTCGGAACGTAAACGCTCATTGGAATCGGACAGCAAGCGTAAACGATGGATTTCCTCCCCGGACTCCAAACCCTGAAAAGCCACCCGCGAGAATGACCCGCAAAGCCCGGCAAATTCTTCTTTGGCCAGAAAAAGGTCAGCCGGGGCCGGCCAGAATTCTCCCCGGGCGGAAGCCTGCTGCCAGGCCTCTTCCGCCTCTTCCGCAAAACGGCTTAAGGCTTCTTCCAGATCAAGCGGTTCTTCGAGGAAAACAACGGTTGACGGAGGAAGGGAATCGAAAAAACTTTCCAGCGATGGATAAAAATAGGACAGGAAAAACTCCTCCCCGCGAAAGGGGATGGACTGTTGAACCTTCTCCCCAAGCTCCCCGGCCGATTCCTTTAAATCCTGATCGGCCGGGAAATGAGCCTTCAACTTCCGGGCGGCCAGGTCAGTGAATTCCGGAAAGAGTAAAACTTCGCGCACCGGCAGGATAAGACCTTGCCCCAAAATGGCGGAGGAGCGTTGACTGTCCGGTTCAAAAGCCCGCACGGATTCCACGGAATCGCCGAAGAATTCCACCCGGAGAGGAGAAGGGGCTGCGGGAGAAAAGATGTCCACCACATGCCCGCGGACGGCAAACTCTCCCGTTTCCGTGACTAAGCTGACCCGCCCATACCCCATTCTCTCGAGCCGGGCAATCAGTTCTTCCCGCTGGAATTCCTGGCCCGGAGATAGCGAAAAAACGAAGCGCCGAAGAATTTCGCGGGGGGGAACCCTCGGGAGCACCGAACTTAGAGAGGCTACCACAATTCCGGGGTCCGGGTCGGCCATGAGGTGATGTCGCACTCGCCACCGTTCTCCCCCGAGTTCGGGTGGAGGCGAGATTCTCTCGAAAGGTTTGAGGTCCCAGCCTGGGTAAAGAAACACTTTCCGGCCGGGTTCGGAAAAAAATAGAAGCTCCTGGTAGAACCGCTCCGCTTTCTCTTCATCGGCAGTCAAAAGAACGATGGGACAACCGGCCAGCAAAGAAGCCTTGGCCAGTAAATAAGCGGAGGATGATCCTTTTAAACCATGAATCCAGAACAGAGGTTCTCGGCTGGCGATAAAATCCAACAGGGGACGAAAAGGAGGATGGGTAACCCTCTCCGGGTTTATGGTTGTTTCTTTTGCCGAAATCCTCATCCCCTCCTGTCTTCCCCGGCCGGGCCTGCCGTTCATCCCAACGACAGGGTGGAAAACCACCGGCTTAAAACTTCATTCAAGAAGGCCAGTGAATTGGTCAAAAGGAGGATCCCGACCAGGATCAAAAGGAGCCCGCCTACCTTGGTAAACACTCCAATGTACCGGCGAGTTTTCTGGAAGGCGCCGAGGAAGGTGTTGAGGGCTAAGGAGCAGGCGAAAAAAGGGAGTCCCAGCCCGAGAGAATAGGAAAGGAGGAGAATGATTCCCGTTTGCAGGTCCTCGGCTGTGCTGGCGTAAAGCAGGATGGAGGAAAGGATGGGGCCAACGCAAGGGGTCCACCCGGCGGCGAAAGTTACGCCGACCAGAAAGGAGCCTACATAACCGAGGGGTTTATCGCGAAGGTGAAATTTTTTCTCGCTCTGCAAGAAACGAAAAGAGAAAACCCCGCTGATAAAAAGTCCGAAGAGAATGACCATGATTCCGCCCACGATCCGGATCGTGTCCCGGTGGGTAACCAGGAATTGACCGAGCAGCGTGGCCGAAGCGCCGAGCAGGGTAAAAAGGACGCTGAACCCCAGAATGAAAAGCAGGGAATGACTGAAGATGACCCGGCGCAGCTTCTTTTGAGGCTGGTCCCGGGTGAGTTCTTCGAAAGAAAGGCCGGTAAGGAACGCCACATAAGAAGGCACCAGCGGTAAAACACAGGGGGAAAGAAAGGATAGCACTCCGGCAGCAAAAGCCAAATAGAGGGAAAGGTCCTGGGCGCCGCTCATCGAGAATCTCCTCCTTTCAGGCCATAGGGGGTTTCCCGCTGGCTGATCTCCACCG
>CAZIDC010000024.1:5721-14615 GCA_964537885.1 uncultured Syntrophaceae bacterium
GAGGTATTCCTGCCCGGAAACCGGGATGGATCCTCTTGCTCCCCAACATAGATTTGCCGTAAAGTGATTTCTAAGACCAGGGGAAACCCCTTTGCCCGCCCGGTCACCAACTCCTGTAAAGCCAAGTAAAGGAGCGTGGAGACGTCCAGGTAATAGCGCAATCGTCCGTTTACCCGCCGGCCAATGCTCTCCACGACCCATAGACTTCCGCCGCTTAAAGTTCCCTCCAAATCATCCCCGTTGGATACGCTTTTTTTACAATGGGCTGACGAAAGTATTTAAAAATATACCACTAACTCCGAGAAATTTCTATAAAGATCCATACCTAAAAGGCGGGTCCCTTTCTCTCTTGGTTTTATTCCCTAAATTCCGTGGCCATCAGCCCGGGCGGGGCAAAGGGGATGGAAAGGGGCGCCTATCCTCGAAGAGGGGTGTATTGCGGCAAGCAAAAGAAAGGGGGATTTCTAAAGATCCTTTTCCATCTGGATGAGCAAATTTTTCGCCGTAGACTCCTGCTTCTTTTTTTGCGCCAGCCATATGCGTAAAATTGACATCGAGCGTTGAAGGCTTTGGATATTTTTTTTCAGCGCCCGGGGGGAAGTTCCCCCAATCGCCTTCCTACCGGAGACGATGGCTTTCGGTTCCTGCGCCGCAGCAACGATCCGATCATCAATCTTCAGGCTGAGTCCTTCTTCCTGCAGCGCCCGTCTCAGGGCAAAAAGGGATACCCGGTCCGCCCCTTCGGCCTCGGAGTATTTTACGGCTTTTTCCATTGCCGCTTTGGCCCGTCGGAAAGGCACTCCCCAAACTTGAACAATTCGCTCCAGGAGATCGGGGGCGGTGATGAACCCCTTCTGGCAGAGGTTGGGCAATTGGGCCTCGTCGACCCGCAGAGTGGCAACCATTTCGGCCATCACCTTCGGAGCCAGGAGGCATTCATCCACCAGGTCCATGATTAGGTATTTCGTCCACTGGGTATCCCGGTTGTATCCTAAGAAGAGGGATCGGCCGAGGGAAAGCAAACTCACGAGGGCTCCCTGGGCCAGGGAGGCCTTGGCCTTGATAATCTCCAGCGGGTCCGGGTTGCGTTTCTGCGGCATCATCGAGCTTCCCGAACAATAGGCGTCATCGAGCCAAAGGAGTCCGAACTCCCCGGTGCTAAAAAGGATCAGCGTCTGCGCCAGGGAGCTTAAATGATTCATCATGGCTGTGATGGCAAACCCCAATTCCGCTTCCGGTTCCCAGCGATTCTGGATGGGGTCCAGGGAATTCGGGCACGGGCCGTCGAACCCAAGAAGCCTGGCCGTGAGCTCCCGGTCGATGGCAAAGCTCGTGCTATAGCCGGTCATGGACCCGAGAGGACTTTGGTTGAAACGCTCACGCCATCCTTGAAAACGGCCGGCATCCCTGAAAAACGCCTCGGCAAAGGAAAGAAAAACGTGACCCAAAGTGGTCACCTGGGCGGGTTGATGGTGGGTATACCCCGGCATGAGGGTGTTCCGGTGCTTATGGGCCTGGTCAATAAAGACTTCGATGAGCGCAAGGACCTCGGAGCAAAATATAAGCGCGCAATCCCGGAGGTAGAGGCGCATGTCCAGGGCGATCTGGTCGTTGCGGCTGCGGGCCGTGTGGAGCCGCCCCCCGATCTCCACCCCATACTTATCGATCAGCCAACCCTCCACGTTGCTGTGGACATCTTCCTGGGATGGGTCGAGCCGGAATTCCCCTTTCTCGAAGGATTTTCCAATGGCCCGCAGGCCGGCGAGCAGATCCCGTCCTTCCTTTTTGAGTAAAATTTTTTGCCTGACCAGCATGACGACATGGGCCCGGCTTCCCCAGAGGTCGTAAGGAATCAGGCGTTCATCCGCGGGTAGAGTTCCCCGGACATCCCTCCCGGAAGTGAAACTCTCGGCCAGAACCGAGGGTTTTTTCTCAAACCGCTTCCCCCAAAGTTTTCCTGTTTTCATGGTAAAAACCTAATCCGGCGCAGCCCGAACCAAAAATTCAAAAAGGTCTCATGGTCTAAAAATAGCTCAGGGCCAAGGGAATGTCAACAAGGATGTCGGGTTCAGTCAAGCCCATTTGGCAATGCCTTTTTCCGCCAAAAGGGAAATATTTGGTTTTTGCGGGGAGGGGGGTCAGGCTTAAGAATTTAGGCAGGGGAGTAGAATCGCAGAATTTTATTGACAGGAAATCCGCGTTGTGTAAAATGGAATCTAAGTTTCAGGAAAGGTGAAAAGCGATGAGGCTGCTGATTGAAGAAGGGGAAAAACTGGGCAAGAAGCGGGAAGCTAAAAAGATGGGTTGGCCCATCGCTTTTGGGATGCCTTGACCGAATCTTAACCTTCAACGATCCTGAAAGCCATGGGCCAACTCTCCATGGCTTTTTTGTTTGTTGGGAAGCAGGGAAAAAAAGGAATCAGAAAAATCGAGGACAGGATTGAATTCAGAGGAAAACAGATTTTCGGGATGGAGATGAGAGGCCAAAAATATCTGGGGCCAACTGCGCCAAACGGCGTCCAAATAAAATTAAAGAGGAGGCGTTATGCAACCGAAAACTTGGGCCGGATGTCACGTTCCACTGATCACCCCCTTCAAAGATGACGGTTCCCTCGACGAGCCCGGCCTCAGAAGGCTGGTCAATTATTTCATCGAGGAGGAGAAGTGCGACGGGCTGGTGCCCTGCGGGACGACCGGGGAGTCGCCCACCCTAACGAATGAGGAGCACGACAAAGTCATCGAAATGGTAATTAAAGAGACCCGGGGACGCGTGCCCGTTATGGCCGGAACGGGATCCAACAGCACCCAGGAGGCGATTGAGAGGACCAAACATGCCGAACACGCTGGCGCTGCCGCCAGCCTGCAGGTCTGCCCTTATTACAACCGGCCCACCCAGGACGGGATTCTGGCCCACTTCGAAGCCATTGCCAAATCGACCCAGCTTCCCCTCTTCATCTACAACATTCCCTCCCGCACCGGCAGGCTGATCGAGGTCAAGACCATGATCGAGCTTTCCAAAATCGACAACATCATCGGCATGAAGGATGCCTGCGGGGATATCATGATAACCATGGACATCATGCGGGGGACCCGGGGGGGAGCGAAGAAGTTCTATGTCCTGTGCGGCGAAGATGCCCTGACCTTTTCCATGATGGCCTTGGGGGGGGATGGGGGAATCATGGCCGTGGCCAATGTCATCGGCAAAGAATATTATGAAATGATTCACCTGATGCTGGCCGGAAAGATCGACCAGGCGCGGGAGATTCATTATAAGACCCTGCCTGTGGTCAAAACGCTGTTTATCGAATCCAACCCGGCTCCGGCGAAGGAGGCCATGAATATGATGGGCGTGCCAGCCGGGAAACTGCGGCTGCCGCTGGTTCCGCTTCGGCCGGAGAATCGGGAGACCTTGCGCAAGGCCTTGATGCAAATCGGACGACTTAAAGGATGAGGATAAGGTCATCAAGGTTGAAGGCCACTTGAAGAATCAGAATATCCAGGTTCGATCCAAGGTCTGGTTGGAGGTTTCCGGCCGTCCGGTTTTAGGCCAAGGCCGGCGGGCCCTCCTTCGTGCCGTTGATGAACTGGGTTCCATCTCCCAGGCGGCGCGTTTGTTGGAGCTTACCTACCGCAAGGCTTGGGGGCAGATCAAAGCCATGGAAGAGCAGCTTGGTCTGCCCTTAGTCGTGAAACAGTCCGGAGGAACAGGCGGGGGAGGGGCCCGCCTAACCCCGGAGGCAAGGGAACTCCTTGTCAAATATGACCGGTTGATCCACGGCCTCAAAGAAAAAGTTGACGGCAAATTCAAAGGAATTTTTTTATGATTTCCGTTAGGCAAATTTTGCATAAGGGTACTGCGCAATGGCCAAGGCCCAAGACCAAATTTCTTCTGGTCTTACCAGCGGTAATTTTTTTCTTGGGGGCCATGCCTTTGAGGGCGGCGGATAAGAACCTATTGATATTTGCCGGGGCGGCCAGCAAGCCACCTACCGAAGAGATCGCCGGGCTTTTTGGGGCCCAAAAAGGGGCTTCCGTCCGGGTCACGTTTGGGGGCTCGGGATTTATCCTTGCCCAGATGAAATTATCGCGCAAGGGGGATGTTTATTTCCCGGGTTCATCCGACTTTATGGCAAAGGCCCTGAGAGAAGGACTGGTCTTTCCTGAAACGGAAAAAATTATCGCCTACCTTGTCCCGGCGATCAATGTCCAACGGGGAAACCCCCGCAATATTCAAGGTCTGAAGGATCTGTTGCGGCCGGGCCTTCGCCTGGCCATCGCGGACCCGGAAAGCGTCTGCGTGGGGACCTATGCGGTGGAGGTGATTGAGAAAAATTTTCGCCCCGGAGAGCGGGAGCTTTTCCGTAAAAACCTGGCGACCACCACGGAAAGCTGTGAAAAAACCGCCAACCTCATCTCCCTCAAGGGGGTGGACGCCGTCCTCGGATGGGAGGTCTTCGGGCGCTGGGATCCGGAAAGAATTGAAACCATCTTCTTGAAGCCCGAAGAAGTGCCGCGCATCGGTTTCATTCCTGTTGCCGTCGCCAAGTTTACCGCTGACCGGGTTCTCGCGGAACGCTTTGTTCAATTCCTGAGTTCTCCCCAGACAAAAAATATCTTCAGGAAACACGGATATCTGATGAGCCTCGGGGAGGCCCGGGCTCATACTCTTCCCGATACTCCCGTGGGCGGGGAGTATTCTTTACCCCCGGCTTGGAAACGGAGGGGAAAATGAAAGATGGGGAGAAGGAAAGATGAGTTTTAGCAAAACAGCAGTCTATGCGGCGTTCCTTCTCTTCCTGTTTTACGTCGTTCTGATCTTTTCCCTGCTGACTTTTCTTGAGGGCGGAAGTTTTCTGACGGTTCTCCTGGCCCCCAACACTCTCTTTTCCATCCGGCTGAGTCTAACGGCGGCAACCATCGCCACGCTCCTGGCCGTGGCCGTCGGCCTGCCCGCTGCCTATGCCCTATCCCGGCTTAATTTCCCGGGTAAGAAACTGGTGGACACCTTTTTAGAACTCCCCATGATCATGTCGCCCATCGCCCTGGGGGCCGCTTTGCTCATCTTCTTCAACACCCCTTTTGGGGCGATCCTCCAGGAAAAAGGAATTTTTTTCGTTTTCGAATTCCCCGGGATTGTCCTCGCGCAATTCGCCACCATAGCCGGTCTGGCCACCCGCCTGATGAAAACGGCTCTCGACGAAATTTCACCGCGTTATGAGGGGGTGGCCCGTTCTTTAGGCTCAAACGCCTGGGGCGCTTTCTGGAAGGTTACCTTCCCCCTGGCCATTCGAGGTCTGGTCAGCGCGATGATCCTCTGCTGGGCAAAGGCCGTGGGAGAATTCGGGGCGACTGTGACTTTGGCGGGGACCATGGCTTTCAAGACCGAGACCATGCCCATTGCCATATTTATGTCCTTAGCCTCGGCCGACATCCCCCAAGCCGTTATCTTGATTCTGATCCTGGCCGGGATCGGCCTGTCCGCCCTTTATGCCGTTCGTTTTGTGGGGAGGAGATCCCCAGTCTTATGATCGAAGTTAGAGGACTCAGTCTCACCCTGGGGAATTTCCGGATTGAAACCCTGGATCTCACCCTGCAAGAGGGAGTTTTTAACATCCTCCTGGGGCCCACCGGGAGCGGTAAAACCCTGATCCTGGAGTCAATCATCGGCCTGAGAAAATTCCAGAGCGGCAAAATTATCGTTGCTGGAAAAGAGATTCAGAACCTGCCCCCGGAAAAAAGAGGAATCTCTTACCTGCCCCAGGACCTCGCCCTGTTTCCCCATCTCACGGTGAAGGAAAATCTGCTCTACGGACTGCAAGCCCAGGGGAAAAACATGGAGGATCATGAAGATTACCTGGGCCATTTGATTGCAACTCTGAAGATCGGCCACCTTCTAACGCGTTACCCGCAGGGATTGAGCGGGGGTGAAAAACAGCGGGTGGCCTTGGGGCGGGCGCTGGCTCCGTCGCCCCGGCTGTTCCTCCTGGATGAGCCTTTAGCCGCCCTGGACCCCGGTTTGAAAAGCGAAATCCAGCAGCTGCTCGTTACCCTGCAACAATCGCTGCAATTTACGGCCCTGCATGTAACCCATGACCTGGAGGAGGCTTATCTTTTAGGAGAGCGGATCAACGTCCTCATTGAGGGAAGGTTGGAACAACAAGGACGGCGGGAAGAAGTTTTTCTCCGCCCGCAGACGGTCAAGGTGGCTCGATTTTTCGGATTGCGCAACCTTTTCCCGGGAAAGGTGTTCCCGGAAGCCCGGGAAGAAAAATGGGTTTCGGTCAGCTTCTGGGGTGGAAAGATCAACCTTCCTGCGGATCATGTTTCTAAACGACTTACGGCGGGGGAAGATGTGGTTATCTACCTCCGCCCCGAGGAAGTGATGATTGTCCGGGAAGGGAAACCGCTAAAAGAATCGCTCCGCCAGAATATTTTTCCCGGGGAAGTGATCAGAATCTTGGACCGGGGAACCCACCACTGGGTTTTATTCCGGCCTTCCGGCAGGGACGTTCTCCTGGAAATCCACCTGCCCAACTATGTTTTCCGGAATTTATCCATTCGGGAAGGACAGGAAATCCGCGTGGCCATGCGAGGCGAATCCTTCTGGGTCATCCCGTCCTTATACGGTCCCGGCCTCTGAGGGATTATTTACCTGTTTTCTGGCTGATCGCCTTGTTCAGGGTCTCGACCCCTTTCTGCGAAGCATTGATGGACTCGGCGAGGGCCTGCCGGGCCTGGTCGGGGTTGTGGAATCCATCGCTATTCCCGGCGGTCCACCACTCCAAGAGGATGTGCGTGAAGAATATGTTTTCCGGCGGCTGGATTTAGAGTATAATCTTCCTTGCTTGCTTAAGGGTAGCCAAAAAAAATTCTACCACGCATCCTCAGGCCAAAGAAGGGTTAAAAAAATGATGAATCCAAGGCTTGTTGGCCAGGGATCTCGAGAGCCGGGGAATTTTTCCGGCAAGGGGGGTGGGGGAGATGGAGCTTAATAAAGTAGAAGAAGAAATGAAAAAAATAGTCGAAGCTTTGGATAAGAATACCCGATTGGAGGCTGTGGTGGAAGACCCGGGTGGGGTTCGGGTGATTCTATCTAAAGGAACTCATTCTGACCGGGCGGACCTTTCGCGGGAACTCATCGAGGATTTCGTGGAAAAAGGGGGGAGCGTCCATGAATTGAAAAAGGCCCTGGGGAAAGTCATCAGCAAGCTCAACCGGATGTCCCAAAAAAGAAGGTAAAAAGGAGGATAGGAGAATGACGCAGTATCATCAATGGTACCAGGAACTCCAGGTGGAAAGGACGATCAAAGCCCTGAAGAAAAATAATTTTGACGCCCGTTTTTTCCCCAAGGCCTCTGCAGCCCTGGAGGAAATCTGGAAGATGATCCCGGAGGGGGCTAAGGTGGGATATGGAGGGTCGCTCACTCTGACCCAGATCGGCTTCATCGATGAGATTCAAAAGCGCCCCGTAAAATTCCTGAACCCCTTTGCCAAGGGGCTCTCGCCCGAAGAAGGGGAAAGGATTCGCCGGGAAGTTTTTACCGCAGATTTTTTCTTCGCCAGCAGTAATGCCATAACGGAAGACGGGAAGCTTTTCAACATTGATGCCACCGGCAATCGGGTCGGGGCGATGATGTTTGGTCCCAAAAAAGTGATCTTGATTTGCGGGGTAAATAAAATCGTCAAGGACATCGCCGAGGCCCAGAAAAAGGTTCAGGAATGGACCGCGCCGGTGAACGTCAAACGATTGGGGTATAAATGTCCCTGCGGCCAGACCGGGGAATGCTCGGATTGCGCTTCTCCGGAAAGGATCTGCAATGCCTACGTGGTTTTAGCGAAAAAACCCCGCCGCACGGACATTTCCATTTTCTTAATCGGCGAGGTTTTGGGGCTTTAATTAAATACCAACAAGGGCCCTTGTCGTTGGCAGGGCCGTGGAAGTCTATTCCCCATCCGCGATCGCCCATCGGAGGAAGACACCATGGATCTCGGGCTGAAAGGCAAGAAGGCCATCGTCACCGGCGGCACGCGCGGCATCGGACGAGCCATCGCCAACCTCCTGGTCGAGGAAGGCTGCGATACCGGCATCTGCGCGCGGACCCCCGCCCAGGTTGAAGAGGCGATCGCCGCCTTCAAGGCCAAGGGAGTTCAGGCCTTTGGAGCAGCGGTAAACGTGGCCGATGGCCCCCAGCTTACCCGTTTCATCCAGTCGACTGCCGAGGCCCTCGGCGGTCTCCACATCTTCATCTCCAACGTGAGCGCGCTCGGCGGCAGCAACGACGAGGCTTCGTGGAAGAAGGGTTTCGAGATTGACGTTCTCGGAACTTTACGCGGCTGCGAGGCAGCGGTGCCGTTTCTCGAGAAATCAGGGGCGGGGGCCATCGTCGTGGTCGGATCAACGGCAGCGGTCGAGGTGGCGGGTCCGCGACGGGCCTACAGCAGCATGAAGGCGGCAATCCTGCCCTACATCAAGGCGCTGGCGCGGAACCTCGCGCCCAAGAACGTGCGCGCGAACGTGGTCTCTCCCGGCAGCGTCTACTTCAAGGGGGGGGTATGGGACATGATGCAGCAGAAAAATCCCGACCGCTACCGCCAAGCGCTCGGTCGCCATCCCACGGGTCGTATGGCCACACCGGAAGAGGTAGCCAACGCGGTGGTTTTCCTGGCCAGCCCGCGCGCCAGCTTCATTTCCGGCACCAACCTGATTTGTGACGGCGGGATGACCCAGCGGGTGCAGTTCTGACCTGCTTCCCGTGTTAAAGGGGTCTCAACATTCAAATCTGCTGCAAAACCATCCCTTCCATAAGGATCAATCGGCAAAAGACCGAACGTTATTTGAGACCTTCAAGTTAAGCCCTCCTCACCCTTCCCCTCTCCCCCGCAAACGGGGGAGA
>CAZIDC010000025.1:0-14531 GCA_964537885.1 uncultured Syntrophaceae bacterium
CAAGTTAAGCCCCCCCACCCTTCCCCTCTTCCGCCTTAGGCGGAGAGAGGGCGGGGGGGGAAGGATAAAAAAGGAAATTTCTATACAATTAAAATATTAGCGGAGGAGGCGGCGGCGATGAAAAGCTTAAGGGCGTATTTGTGGGTGTTTGTATTGATCCTTTGCTCCTGTGCCACAATTCCGAAGCAACCCATATCGCCAAACGACTTGGCAGATCTAAAAGGGAAATGGGCGGGGACGAGGGATTTGACGCTTGCTAAGGAACGAACCAGGGCCTATGCAGAAATAGAATTTTTCAATGACACTCTCCCCTTAAAGGGAAAGGTAACCATCATCACCTACTTCAGTTTTGCCGGAGTAGATACAAGAATCTATCCTTTTGAGAACGGTGTAATAAACCAACAAGGCAATTTAGCCATCGAATTGACGGATGAGGCAGCTTTAGATCTTTCCCTTTATAAGGGGAAAGGGATAATGAAGCTTCAAGGAAGTTACACCCTTCGGGGCAATCAGGGAATAATTGTTATGAACAAAAAATAAATTGGAAGGATTTTAGCTTCGAGAAGTCTGCGAGCCCCCTTGGAAAGCTGACGGGCACTCATCCTTCCGAGAATTGTAGCATAATGACTGATAAGGGCTGTATTATTGTACCAGCACATGCACTTGCCATTCCCAGAAATGTTTCTCCGCACCCGATTGAAAACATCCGAATTCCATATCCTTTGAAAATCGTCTTTTCTTATCGATCCAACACGGACATGCTGCTCCAGGCAAGGGTATACGTTCCCCCAAGGATCCAGGCGCACCATGAGCACCCCCGCATAGCACCGATGGGCCGGGAACGCCCCGCTTTTGCGGAGGCTCCGCAAAAGCTCCTGCATATAGCCCCCCTTTTTCTTGAAAGGCGTTCCTGCCAACTGCTGGGTAATAAGCTTGTGATCAAGTTGAAATATCTCCTTGTCTTGCCCGGCATAAAAGGCATCCGGGCACTGGTGGACAGGCTGGAGCAACACATCGTCGGCGACGCGATGCCATTTCCCGTAAAACGGGCCCACCTCTTCCATATTCTGCCCGCATATGGTCATTCTTACGCGAAGAACGGGCCGTTCCGGGGAAGGACGGCCGAGGAAGGACAGGACCCCCCTCTCGATTTTTTCGTAGGAACCGGGGGCTCCTCGAATCTTTTCATGCGTTCGGGCTGTTGCCCCGTCGATGCTGACGGTGATGCAGAAAGCGCCGCTGCGGGCTAGTTGCCCGGCATACCTCTCCAATAACAGACCGTTGGTGCATAGATTAACGGCTATTCCATATTTGGAGAAAGCCTTTATCAATAAAAAAATATCTTCCCTCAACAGCGGTTCCCCACCCGCGATGCTTACAAGATGGACTCTCATTCGCAGAAAATCTTCGGCAAGTCGCGCATATTCTCCAAGAGTCATCTCCCCATTGCGGCGGTTTTGCCAGCGCTGGCACATCTGGCAGGAACAGTCGCAGCGATAGGTAACATCAAGCTCGGCCATGTAGGGGCCGGTCACGGGTGGGAGACCGTATCTTTCAGCAAGGATATTTTTTCTTGAACCCCAGAGGGAGGAAATAAAACGCTTAGAAAGTAATATCCGGCGGTAAGCCCAAAAATTATTAAATTTCAATTTACCCCCATTTACCTTTTCGGAAAATGCAGTCAGGGCGAGTATAAACTTGGGCTATGGCTGGACTGTCTTTCATCTCTTGGTTACCGGACCGTTTTTTCAATTTCCCTTTTCAGCAGGTTAATCGATTTAGTAACAGGGATTTCTTTAGGGCAGACCCGGGTGCATTCAAAGTGGTTGACGCAGGCCCAAACTCCGTCGCGATGATCGAGTTGCTGCAATCTTCTTAGGTGCTCTTCGTCCCGGGAATCAAAAATATAACGGAAAGCCCATACCAAAGCAGCCGGGCCCACATATTTTTGGTTACTCCAGCTTACCGGGCAGGAAGCCGTACAGCAAGCGCATAGAATACAACGGATAACTTCATCTAATCTTTTCCTCTCCTCGGGGGTCTGTTTTCTTTCCCTTTCCGGAGGATTCGTTTGGGAAAGCAAATGGGGACGGATGAGTCTGATTCCCTCCAGAAAAAGCTCCATATCGACCACTAAGTCCTTGAGCACCTTAAATCCCGGGAGCGGTTCCAGCACCACTTCGGGGCATTGATAATCCTTGACCAGGGTCTGGCAGGATAGCCGGCAGGTGCCGTTGATTTTCATCCCGTCGGAACCGCACACCCCGTGGCCGCAGGACATACGGTAGCTCAGGGTTCCATCCTGCTCCCATTTAATCCGATTCAGGCAATCCAATAGGCGTTCTTCGGGTTCGGCAGCGACGGTGTAGTGTTTAAAATAAGGGCCCGGGTCAACTTGCGGGTCAAAACGGAATATTTTAAAATGTATTTCCATATCAATAGGCCCTCGCTTTCGGTTGAAAACGGGTTATGGTCACCGGTTTATAAAAAACCTCCGGGCCGTTGTCGGTTTTTCGGATTAGGGTATGTTTCAGCCAATTGTGATCATCCCGTTCCGGGTAGTCTTCCCGGTAATGGGCACCCCGGCTTTCTCGCCTGTTCATGGCGGAGACGATGATGGCCTCCGCAAGGCCCAGCAGGGATTCTAATTCAACGGCCTCCAGCAAATCTGAATTGAAGCACAGTCCATGATCATCAATGACGACCTTTTCATATTCTGCTTTTAGCCGCCGGATTTCCGTCAGCGCCCCGGATAAACGGTCTTTAACACGGAAAACGGAACAATCATCCATCATGACTTTCCGCATAGCCTTGCGCAGCACGAAGGCCTTTTCCCCGCGACTTCTGGCTTTTAAATCTTTTATCTTTTCCAGGGTTCTTTCCTCGGGCTTTCTGGGCGGCTCGCTCCAAGGCAGGTGTTTCAGATCCTGAACCATCCTTTTTCCGGCTAATCGCCCGAAGACCACCAAGTCCAGGAGAGAATTGCAGCCGAGGCGATTGGCGCCATGCAAGGATAAACATGCGCATTCCCCCGCGGCGCACAATCCGGGGAAAGGCTTATGCTGGTGATCCAGCACTTGCCCGTCCAGATTGGTGGGAATCCCCCCCATCATATAGTGACAGGTGGGTTGAACGGGGATGGGTTCCCGCGTCGGGTCAATCCCCAGGTAGATTTTTGCAAAAGAGCTGATATCCGATAGCTTCTCCGCCAGTCGCTCCTTCCCCAGATGGGTTAGGTCGAGATAAACAAAATCCCGCCCGTCAATTCCTCTCCCCTCACGGATTTCCGTATCGATCGCGCGGGAAACCATGTCTCGGGGAGCGAGGTCCTTGATGGTCGGAGCATATTTCTCCATAAAACGATCGCCGCGTCCGTTGCGCAGAATGCCGCCTTCCCCCCGGGCTGCCTCGCTGATCAGGATCCCCAGGCCGTAAATCCCGGTGGGATGAAACTGGACGAATTCCATGTCTTCCAATGGGATTCCCGCTCGATAGGCCAGATAGACCCCATCTCCCGTATTGGCAAAACAATTGGAAGTGGTTTTATAAACTTTGCCAAAACCGCCGGTCGCCAATAACACCATCCTGCTGTGGAAGACGTGAACCTCGCCGGTGGCCAATTCGTAGACCACCAGACCCACCACCTGCTTTTCTTTTAGGATCAGATCGATCAGCTGAAATTCACTGTAAACTTTTAATCCCTTTTGGACTGCGGCCCAATAGAGGGTATCTAAGATGACCCGTCCAGACCGGTCCGCAGCATGGCAGGCCCTCTTGATGGCCGCTTGACCGAAATTGCTGGTATGCCCGCCAAAGGCTCGCTGCGCAATTTTACCGTCCGCCGTCCGATTGAAAGGAACGCCCATATGCTCCAGTTCGTAAATGGCCCGCGGTCCATCTTGGGCCAGAATTTCGGCGGCATCTTGGTCCGGAAGGTAATCCCCCCCTTTGACCGTATCGTACATATGCCATTCCCATGAGTCCGGTTCCTCGTTCCCCAGCGCAGCGGCAATCCCGCCCTGGGCTGCACCGGAGTGGGAACGGGTAGGATAAACCTTGCTGATCAGGGCGACATTGGCGGAAGCGGCTATTTCCATGGCCGCTCGTAGCCCCGCGAGACCGGAGCCCACGATAACGATGTCGTGTTGAAAGATCACCGCTCCACCCCGCTATTTCCGGGCCTGGAGGGGCTCATAGGAGCATCCCGTGAGACCGCAGTAATATCCAACATATTCTGCTTGGGGCCGGTATAAAGTCGGTTTTTCTTGGGCCTCGGCGAAAGCTTCTTCAATGATATGCGCGCACCAGCCAGCGATCCTGGCGATGGCAAAAAGGGGGGTCATCAAGTCCCCGGGTATACCCATCATGTGGTAGACCGGAGCGCTAAAAAAATCTACGTTCGGTTTAATCGTCGGGTACCCCCTTTTTTCAAACTCTTCGATTGCTTCCTTTTCTAACTGGCTGGAAAGCCGGTGCCACCTTTCCTGGCCGAGTTTTTTGCCCAACCGGTAGGCCATATCCTTCAAAAACTTCCCCCGGGGATCGGTTGTTTTGTACACCGCGTGGCCCATCCCCATGATCTTCTTACCTTGGTCCAGACGCTTTTTCACCCATCCGGCAATGTCTTTCTCCCCTGCAAGTTCCTGAAGCAACTTCATGACCTGGGCATTGGCGCCTCCATGAAGGATCCCGGATAGGGCCCCGATACCGGCTGTAACCGCGGCGTACATGTGCGCCCGGGTGGAAGCCACCTCCCGGCAGGCAAAGGTGGAGGCGTTAAAGGTATGATCGGCATGGAGAACCATGCAGACCTCCAGATCATGGGCGAGTTCATCGTCGGGCTTCTCCCCGTTGAGCTGCCAAAGAAAATTGGCGGCATGGGATAGACGATTATCCGCGGGAAGCGGCTCCAGGCCCCTCCTGATTCTGTGCCAGGCCGCGACCACCCCGGGCAGGAGGGAGATGAGCCGGATCGCCTTGCGGACTCCCTCCTCCCTTGTTTCCCCGTGCAAGTCAGGGTCGGCCATGGCCAGGATCGGTACGGATGCCTGGAGGACATCCATGGGATGGGCATCCCGAGGCCACCGCTTAAAGCTTTCATAGAGAAATTCGGGAATTTCCCTCGCCTCGACCACCTGCCGGGTGAAGGTTTCGAGCTGTTGTTGGCTCGGCAAATTTCCATTCAGAAGCAAGTAGGCTGTTTCCAGGTAGGACGACTTCTGGGCCAATTCTTCAATCCGGTAGCCGCGATAAATGAGGATCCCCTGCTCCCCATCAATGAAGCTAATCTTGGTGTCTGCTACCGTTACCCCCCGCAGGCCAATATTCTTTACCCGCATCGCCTCAGCCATAATTCCCCCCTTTTGCCGGAGTTCCTCCTCGGCTCCTCCTTACTTTTTCGGGTTCGCTCCATGCAGTTCCCTTTTTACAAAGTTTAAAGTTCCGCCGGCCAGCAAATCTTGCCGCTCGCGGTCAGAGACATCCAACAACGAAGTCATTTTCCGGCCATCCACCTCAATGGGAATTTCCCGATCGCCTCTTTCGACAAGTTTTCTCACTTCGGGAAATAACACCTTCGCTCCCTTCTCAATGAGATCATAATCGCCGGGATTTTTAAAGGTCAGGGGGAGAATGCCAAAATTACATAGATTGGCCTTATGGATGCGGGCGAAGCTTTTGGCGATTTTGGCCCGGACTCCTAAGTAGCGGGCGCCCAAAGCAGCATGTTCCCTGCTGGATCCCTGCCCATAATTCTCACCGCCGATGACTACCACTCTTCCTTTTTCTTTACATTCCTTGGAAAAATTGGGGTTGATCGGTGAATAAATAAATTCGCTAATGGCTTCAATGTTGGAACGCAGAGGAAGAATCTTGTTGCCGGCGGGCATGATGGTATCGGTGGAGATATTATCCCCGACTTTTAGCACCACTTCAGCTTCCATCCTTTCGGGGAGAGAGTCTAACTTGGGAAGGGGTTTGATATTGGGTCCCCGCACCACGGCTGTCTTGCGAAGTTCATCGGTGGGGAAAATGATGGAGCTTTCATCAATCAGGTATTTGACCGGGTCCTTAATGCGGGGGTAGTCCATTTCTTTGGCCAGGTCCCGGGGATCGGTGATGACCCCTTTAAGTGCTGCCGCGGCGATCGTCTCCGGAGAACAGAGATAAACCCGATCATCTTTGGTTCCCGAGCGCCCCGGGAAGTTCCGGGGAAAGGTGCGCAGGCTGACCTGCCCCGTGCCCGGAGCCTGCCCCATTCCAATACACCCCAAACACCCTGCTTCGTGAATTCGCGCCCCGGCACGCATAAGGGATATGGCCCCGCTTTGGGCCACTACATTCTCCAGAACCTGCCGGCTGCCGGGGTTTACGTTCAGGGAAGTTTCAGGGTGGCAGTGCCGGCCCTCCATAATCTTGGCCACCGCCATGAGATCCCTGAAAGAAGAATTCACGCTGCTGCCGACGATCACCTGATCGACCTTGATTCCGGCCACTTTGCGGACGGGAACCACATTGCCCGGCGAAGAAGGATAGGCGATGAGGGGCTCAAGGGTGGAAAGATCGATCTCGGCATATTCGTCATATTGCGCCCCCTCGTCGGCCGCCAGCTCAACCCAGGCGCCGCCCCGCCCTTGGGCCTCCAGGTAGGACCGGCTGTTTTCATCGGAAGGGAAGATCGAGCTGGTCGCCCCCAATTCGGCCCCCATATTGCCGATGGTCTCCCTATCGGTAGCGGAAAGACTTTTCACTCCGGGCCCATAATACTCGACAATTTTCCCAATGCACCCCTTAACCCCATAACGGCGCAACATTTCTAAGATAACATCCTTGGCGCTCACCCAGTCCGGGAGCTTGCCTTTGAGTTTCACCCCAAGAACTCCCGGGCAGGGAAGGTAATAAGGATAACCTGCCATGGCTAAAGCCACATCGAGCCCTCCGGCTCCGATACCCAGCATCGAGACACCGGCAGCGCCCGGGGTATGGCTGTCCGCTCCTAACAAGGTCTTTCCCGGAACCCCGAATCGTTCCATATGGACCTGGTGAGAAACTCCGTTCCCCGGGCGGCTGAAGATAATCCCGTAGCGTGCGCAGGCCGTCTGCAGGTATCGGTGGTCCTCCGCATTTTTGTTGTCGGTTTGCAGAATGTTATGGTCTACGTACTGCGCCGCCAGCTCTACCTTGACCTTTTCCATCCCCAATTCTTCGAACTCCAGCATCGCTATCGTTCCGGTCGCATCCTGGGAGAGAGTGT
Source organism: uncultured Syntrophaceae bacterium (assembly GCA_964537885.1). GTDB lineage: Bacteria > Desulfobacterota > SM23-61 > SM23-61 > SM23-61 > CAZIDC01. The sequence continues at coordinate 7,253 of CAZIDC010000025.1, forward strand.
GATCGATTCTAATAGCAATTTCTTTACCCGGAATCAGTTCACCCTCGAGAAGGTGGGCTTCCAAAATTTTAAAAGTGAGATTTTTGCCCATCCATTTCTTCCTCTTTAATTGGCCAAGATTTTGGGATAGATATATTTATTAAACACCGGTTTGGCGGAAGAAAAAATAAGGGGAAATATGTATTTTGGGGCCTAAAGGATTGTATTTTTTGGTTTTCCCGAAGCTAAATCTCCTCCTCAATCAACCCCCTCTCTATAGGAAACGGCCAAAAAAGGGGGCATTGCGGACCCGCCTCAGGGGGCGCCTCAGGCGGACCACGGAGCACCCTCCTAAGATTGCTTCACCCGCATTAGGCGGACTGGCGATGATTGACTATCGGATATCAACTTAATCAAGTCGTTCGCTACAAAATCAGATCATGGGATATTCCTCATGACCCTCCCCCGTTTTCTCCGAAGTCTTCCGACGCTCCTCTTTATTGATCGTTTCAATTTCGGTTTCAATCTCCCGCACTCTGCTTCTGTGGCCCTCGATCTGGGCCATCAAACCCTTAACTCCCTCATCTCGATAAAAACCCTGTTCGTTCTTGGAATGAAACTCATAGGCCAGACTCCCCAGGCGCGTAAATAGTTTCCTTACCTCACCTTGGACTGAGGTCAGCTCCACCTTTTTTTTCAAGATTCTGCTCGTCTTTCCGACGACGGTGACACCGTCCTTCAGGACTTCCAGTCCCTCCTCGGCTCCTTTTTTAATCAATTCCCAGAGTTTCATTTTTTCCCCCTCCTCTATTACAGATTCTCATTCCTTTTGATTCCCTATAATATAAAAAGGTTCTCTTGGGGGAATCTTGATGAAAATCCGATGAAAATGCGATGATTTTTAGCGGAGGGAGAAAAGTTCAATACTTTTTTCTACAAAGGTTTTTATTACCTGAGCGAAGGGGGTGCAAGGAACTCGAGCATTCCCTTGGTTCATACGGGGCAGACGAGGTTCCCGAGTTCTAAAGAAAACACGTCGTAATTGGCCAAATAGTCGATGGGGCATTCGACGAGGGTGACCTCGTTTGCCTGGAAGGCTTGGGCAAGAATCTTGGTTAGGTTCTGTCCCCGTTCCACTCGCAATCCCCTTGCGCCGAAGCTCTCCGCATATTTCACAAAATCCGGGTTTAAGAGATCCATCCCGAAGTTTTCGAGATTCAAATTCCTCTGCTTCCATTTCACGAATCCGTAGGCGTTGTCGTTTAACAACAAAACCACGATCGGTACCCGGCAGCGTATGGCTGTCTCCAATTCCTGAGAATTCATCATGAACCCGCCATCCCCAACCACCGCGAGCACCTTTTTGTGAGGAAAGAGCATTTTGGCCACGATTCCAGCAGGAAGGCCCGCTCCCATCGTGGCCAAGGCGTTGTCGAGAAGAAATGTGTTCGGCTTGAAGGTTGGGTATAGCCTGGAAAACCAGAGCTTGTAAATCCCGTTATCCAGAGCGATGATGTCCTCAAAACCCATTGCCTCCCTCACGCCCCTTACAATCTCCTGCGGCAGGAGGGGGTACTTTGATTCCACGTTTTCATAGATCTTCCTGGCGATCAATGCTCGAGTCCTGGCGAAGACGGGAAAGGACCTTTTCCCTGGGATCCTCTCCGCGATTTTCCTTAGGGAATGGGATATATCCCCAACCACTTCCACCGCGGGATTGAAGTACTGATCCGGCTCCGACGCCACGAAATCGATGTTCAAGATAACCTTGTCCAGGTTTCTGTTCCATATGAACGGGGGATACTCTACGATATTATAGCCAACGGTGATGATCAGATCAGCCTGATCAATTCCGCAATTCACGTAGTCATGCCGGTGAATCCCCGTGGCAAAGAGGCTGTATTCACAGTCGTCGGATATGACTCCTTTTCCCATTTGGGTATGAACAACGTAGATGCCGGTCTTATCCAGGAAGTCGAACAGGTGTTGGGTGATGCGTTTTCTGTTGGCGCCCGAGGAAGCGATAATGAGCGGGTTCTTCGCCCGTTCGATCAGCTCAACGGCGCTGTCGACGGCCCTGGAGTCCGGAGCGGGCCTTCTGACCTCACCGCGCTTCTGCACTCTTGCGCTTGTGCCTTCCCCGGCTACGTCCTCAGGCAATTCGATGTGAACGGCACCGGGTCGTTCTTCCTCGGCCGTCTTGAAGGCATTCCGAAGCACCGTGGGGATGGTGTCCGGGTCGAAGATCGAGAACGTCTTTTTGGTGATGGGCTTCATCAAGTTTATCACGTCGACCAGCTGGAACTTCGCCTGCCAGTTCTCCTTTCGCGGCTTCTGGGCCGAAATGGAAACCATTGGGGCTCCTATGAGCTGGGCGTGAGCGACCCCTGTAACCAGGTTAGTGGCTCCGGGACCGAGAGTGGAGAAACACACCCCGGCTCTCCCCGTAAGTCTCCCATAGGTGGCCGCCATAAAGGCCGCGGCCTGTTCATGCCGGGTGATCACAACCTTGAGGTTTGACTTCCTCATGGCCTCCAGAAGGTGAAGGTTCTCTTCCCCCGGGAGGCCGAACAAGTGGGTCACGCCCTCTTCCTCCAGCTGTCTCACGAATAGCTCCGATGCCTTCATGCATTAAGCTCCTTTGATGACCACGCTCTTGATATTTACGAACTCCTTCAGCCCATAGTGGGACAGTTCCCGACCGATCCCGGATTTTTTGATTCCTCCGAAGGGGAGCCTCGGATCGGATTTTACGACGTCATTGATGGCTACAAAGCCAGCGCTTAGCTCTCCGGCAAGCCTTTCACCCCTGGCCAGGTCCCCGGTCCAGATGGAAGCTCCGAGCCCGTAGGGCGTTGCGTTGGCCATCGCAATAAGGCTCTCCTCACTCTTAGCAACCAGCACCGGCAGGATGGGTCCGAAGACCTCTTCGGTTATAATCCGCATGTCTTGCCGCACATTGCTGACAATGGCCGGCCGGAAAAAGAACCCCTCGCCAGGGGGCGGGGCGGGACCGTAAACGACCCGACCTTCTTTGCGCTTGGCATCCTCCAGCTGCCCGGAAAGAACCTCCACGAACTCCCGCTTAGCGAGGGGGCCAATCGTCGTTGCCGATTCCAGGGGGTTCCCGATCCTCACAGTGGCGAGCTCTCGCTCCAGGGCCTCCAGGAAAGGCCCCGCGATGGCCGCCATGACGATGAACCGTTTTGCGGCGATGCAACTCTGGCCGGAGTTAATCATTCTCGCCTGAAGGGCCATGCGCGCTGTCTTGGCGATGTCCGCATCCTCCAGAACGATAAAGGGATCGCTTCCCCCCAGCTCCAGCACAAACTTCTTGATATGCCGCCCGGCAAGAGACGCAATTTGCGACCCTGCCTCGACGCTTCCCGTGAGAGATACGCCGTCCACCAGCTCTCGCTCGATGAGCTGCCCGGCCACCTGGGAGTCTATTAACAGGGTCTTGAACACATGGTCGGGCCCGCCAGAGTCTTCGAAGAGTCTTTCGATGGCCAGCGCCGTTGAGGGCACATTAGAAGCATGCTTTAGCAAACAGACATTGCCGGCCATAAGGGCCGGGATGGCGAACCGGAACACCTGCCAGAAAGGGAAGTTCCACGGCATGATCCCCAGGATGATACCCAGAGGCTCAAAAGCTATGTAACTCTTCAGGGCATCGGTCTCAACCATCTCCTCTTGAAGGAATTTCGCCGAATTCTCCGCAAAATGGTCGATAAGCCAAGCGCATTTTTCGATTTCCGCCAGCGATTGGCCGATCGGCTTCCCCATCTCCCGGGTGATCGTTTCCGCGAAGGTTCTCTGCTGATCTCTGAGACGCCGGGAAACGGCCTGGAGGTGTCCTGCCCTTTCCCGCACCGAAGCCTTTTTCCAGTAGAGAAAAGCTCGCCGAGATTTCTGGACTTCCTGAACACTGTCCTCGAAGGTCATGGCCTCGAATTCTCCCATGACTTGACCGGTGTATGGATTCTGGGACACGAGTCTCATATCCTTACCTCCTCCCCAATCATCGAAAAGATCCATCCCCTTTTCGCGCTACCCGATAGTGATGGCTTCGCAAAAAGTAGAATGGACCGCGGACGGCTTCCAAGCCCCGAATGACCTAAGCAAAAATCCGTTCACTGATTTCAGGGATGGAATTGCAGCTGGTCATGATCATGGCTTTGTGTAAGTCCTTGGCCATGGATTCCAACGCGATGCGGACTCCGTCAGCACCTCCCCCTATGGCCGCTCGAATCATTTCCCGCCCCACCATTACGAAATCCGCCCCGAGGGCCAGCATCTTGATTACATCAAAGCCTGTCCGTACCCCTCCGTCCGCTGTGATGGTGACCTTTCCTTTCAGGATGGGCACCATGCGGGGAAGGACTTCAGCAATTCCTAACATGGAATCGAGTGTGCGACCCCCGTGATTTGAGATGCTGACTACTTTACAGCCCGTCTCCAGGGCGGTGTAAGCGTCCTCCTCGCTCGTGATCCCCTTGATGATAAAAGGCAGGCTGGTGGATTGGACAAGCTCCTTGAGCTCGGTGACCGATTTGCGAAAAACGGGCTGCCCCTTCATCGCCATGGGTACGGACCCCGCACCGTCCACATCTACCCCTACCGCAATGGCACCCAGTCTTTCTGCTTCCGAAATCAGCTGGAAGAGCACTTTCCGCTCTCGCGGCTTAAACATCTGCACGCCCCACCCCCCCGCCTCTTTGATCGCCTGCAGGCCGGGACGGTCCTCAAAAGTCTCGGCTCCGTCACCGATAAACCCGATAGTCCCTGCTGCTTTAGAGCCATGGATCGCAGCCTGGGCGAACTCCAACTCGGTAATCCCCCCGCCCATGCTGATTTTGACCCCGCTCATGGAGGTACAGAAGATCGGAAAGGCTACCTCCTTCCCCAGGAAAGTGGCCTTCATGTTTGGCTCAACGTGAGGGGTAATCAGGCGCGTTTTCAGTTTTAGCCGGTCCAGGGCTTTCACATTGGCGGCAAAGCTTTCCCCTTTTCCTATTCCCCCCATCCCAATGGCTTTGCCGTACTTGATCCCCTGGCAGAGCCTTTCCGGGTCCCCATCGCAGACTTTGTAAACCCCGCAGGTCCCTTTCATCCTCTCCCTTGCCTTTTCCCGGACTTCTGAAAGATCCATAAGACCCTCCTTTCTCCTATTTCCAGTTCCTACTGAAGCAATACAGGCCAACCCTTGGAAATATATAATGGATTATTATTCTTGGGATTTCAGCTTGCCAGGATCAATTTCCCTCCCTCGAAGAGACTCGGAGTTGGAAACTTCATTTCAATGGTCCCAAAAGATGAGTCCTGCGCTCTCATCTTTATTACTCTTCCAGGAGAATAATTATAATATTTCGCTGCAGTCTTGTCCAAATTTAGTTTGAAAAAAAATAGGCCCTCCATCTGATTTGCGGTAAATTGATTCCGGCCAAGTAATAAGGAAAGGCCGGCCCATCCTAATCGCCATTTTTCCTGCTCAACCATTTACCCAGGAGCACAGTGGCCAGGACGATCACCCCTACCCCTAATGCCCCGGAAAGAAAATAACCCAGGCTGGATTTAAATAACCCTTGGCCTTCCCAGGTCTTTAAGTTGTAGTCGGGCACCGGAGCTGACCAGATCTCGGAAATCTTTTTTAACCCCTCCGGAATAAAACCAAGCATCTGCTCGATTTCCCGCAGGCTCCATTCCCCCCAGGCCGGACCGGATTTGAACAACTCGGGAAGAATCAAGCCCGCGGGTGAAATCACGATCAGGAGGATCAATCCCCACCAAAGTTTCCTGGTTCCCTTCATCGCACCCCCTTATAGGGTTCCAGCATCGCCGGGTCCGAACGCTGGAAATAGATCACCAATAAAGCCGTAAGTACGCCTTCGATAATCCCGAACAGAAGAAGATGTTGCGCAGCCATCACCGGCACGGCCACTTCCAAGGGATAAGGGAAATAGAGGGGTCGGCCATCGGCCCCTTTGGCCAGAAGGGGCTGCAGGCCGAACATTACCGCAGTGGTTACCGCCGCCAGGTTCAGGCCGACATATCCGGCCACGGCCCCGGCCATCCACCTTCTCCGGGAAGCGACCGCGGCCCCTTTGCTGATCGCGCGGTAGACCCAATATCCTCCCATCGGCATGACCAGGGCCATGTTGAAGCAGTTGGCTCCGATTGCTGTTATTCCGCCATCCCCAAAGAGCAAAGCCTGGATGACCAGGGCAATGGAAATGGCAATCAAAGCCGCCCAGGGCCCCAGCAGGATGGCCACGATTACTCCCCCCACGGCATGACCCGTCGACCCCCCCGGGATGGGGACGTTGAACATCATGACTACAAAGCTGAAAGCCGCCCCTAAGGCCAAAAAAGGGACCTGCCGCTGCCGCAAAGTGCGGCGAACAAACCTGGAGGCCAGGGCCCAGATCGGAACCATGGCCCCATAAAGCAGACCATAGGTCTGCGGCCCCAAGTAACCGTCGGGAATGTGCATAGGATCCTCCTCATGATGCCAAGGGAAACGTTGAACGAAATGCTCAGTTAATGGAATTTAATCGTAACACCGGCCGTCAGGACATAATCCGGGGCCGCCCGGTTGAGACCGATGGTCAGACCGGCATCGAATTGCGCTTTGCCCACCGCAACCTGAACGCCCGCCAGAAAATTGGCGGGATCATCTTTCCGGTCGGAATTAAAATTCTGATTGTAACGAATCTCGGCCACGGAGATCAGCCCCTTCGTCACCTCATATTCCCCGGCTAAAGCCAGGTTCATTTCATCGGTGGCGTCCTTGGCACCAATTAAAGTATAACCCGCATTCAAGTGCAGATTGAACCCGGTGAAAGATTTACTCATGACCGCGGTCAGCCCGAGGTCGGTTTTTCCGGAGCCCAGCCCTTTGTCTTCATCGGCCGTAGGGATCTTGATCCAGGGTTTGAGAGTAAACCCTGGATAATATTCCCTCTCCCCCAAAATCCGGTATTTCAAATAAGCGTTTAGATCGCCCGGGCCGTCCTCCCGGCCATTATCCGCCATCCTCTTGAAGATGTACCCACCGGCGATAGCCACTTCCGCCCGCTCGTTTAGACCATAGGCTACCTGGGCGGAAGGGGTTACGCTCTTGTCCCCGTTGTGATCGCGGCCATAATCAACGGCCAGTTCCAACTCGAAGAACCCTTTCTCCGCTGTTCCGGCATCCTCGGTTATTAAAGGCCGGCCGGCCAGAGCCGGGGAAAGAGTAATCGCCCACAGGATCATGGCCAGCATTCCCCTACCCCATATCTTTTTCATTTTTCCTCCC
>CAZIDC010000026.1:0-14454 GCA_964537885.1 uncultured Syntrophaceae bacterium
TTTAAGAAGGGGAGTCCGTTCGGGAAAGGCCCTTGAACCCCAGCGCTTCGGCGGCCCGAATGATGACTTCTCTCAGGTCATTGGGCTTAAAAGGCTTGGCAATAAAATCAAAGGCTCCTTTCCCCAGCGCTTCCCGAGCGACTTCAACCGTCGCATACCCGGTGATCATGATTACTTTGGTGTGGTTCGACCTGGATTTCACCTGTTCCAAAATCTCGATCCCGTCAATATCCTCCATGCGGATGTCGGTGACCACGATATCAAAGGTTTTTTCGTGAATCCGCTGCAAGGCCTGATGCGGGTCTTCAAAAACTTCCACCTCGCTTCCCATTTTAGTCAAGGCGGGGCCCAACCGCTTCCCAACAATGGGTTCATCATCCAGGATAAGGATTTGCAACTTGTTCTCCACAATACCACCTCCTGCCCCGGGTCATTATCGGGGATTGTTCTGTTGCTCGCGGTCCCATCTCAGCTCTGACCGTTTTAGCTGTTCCTTGGTGTCGAAATCTGACTTCCCAAAAGATCGGCGTTCATATATGGAAGTTTTGTCGTTGACGCCCGATGCCCGGGATTCTCCCGGGCGGCTGGTTCCCGGCTTCGCCTCTTGCTCACTTTCCTCCCGATAGAAAAAGAGATGGTTTAATTCGGGGACCCCGGTAATGGCCGCGTCAATAATGAATTTACCCGCTGCCGATGACTGGAAAAGAAAAAGGGTGTTTTCGGTGAAGATCAAGAAGATGGGGGTTTCTTCCTGGTTGGCAACGGTTCTCTCGAAAAAGGGGAGGTTGTTTAAGTTTTGCCATATCGGACACCAGGGAGTAGAAGAAATCTCGGCGCGATGGATGGCGGCTTGAAGGGGGGCAGCGGGCTTTGAGCCGGCTAATGCTTTATCCAGGTCTATGGCGTAGATCGAGAAATGATTTTCTCCCGCAACCGGCAGGGCCCATTGATCCCGGACCAAATGCTGCCAAGTGGCCGGATCGAAGAGAACGGCCATGGCCTGCCGGCGGGCCCATTGGATTCCTTCCAGGAGGGTCCGGCAGCCTTCCAATGCCCCGGGGGGCGCCCCTACTTCTCCTGTGAGATAAGAATGATCGATGGCCCTTAGTACTCCATCCAGAAGAAGGTATTCGGGTTCGTCTTCTAACCGATGACCTTCCAGGAGTTGGGCATCCAACAGAGGTTCCACCCGATTTTCATAAATAACGTTATCTTCCGCATCGACGGTGATAAACGTATGATCGGGAATCTTTTCCGTGAGGCCGGGAAGCTGGGAAATGGCCGGAATACGCAGCGAGCGGGCCAGAAAGGCCAGAGAAGGAGAGGCCATTTGTTCGATAAGGATCGCTGCGGTTTTGGGGACGAGGAGGCTCCATTCCGGACACCATTCCCGGGCGACCAGGATTCCCCCTTCGGGGAAAAGCCTCAGATCCTGGCCTGGCTTCAGATGGGCCGCCGAACCGCAAGCGATACCGCGGAAAATAATTTTACCCTGGTGGCTGTAATACCTGGGCTGCTCCTTAAGAAGAAGGGAGATTTTTTCTACGGCGGCGGCCCTAACTTCGAGCGGAATGTCCAGGAAGCGGAGCTGCCGTAAATAATCATTACCCTCCCGGTCCTCTTCCCAGAGTATTTCCAGAGCCCGCTTAAAATAATTCTCCATTCGCAGGGAGAGTTGAGCCAGGTTTGGCCTCTTTGGGAGATTTCCTCCCCCGCCGCCAAGAGGTTCGGGACCAAGGTCTCGGCCAACTGAGTTTCTGGAAAAACGGATTTCTTGAGATGGCCTTCGATTAAACGAACCGGAAGCGGCAGCATCGGCTAAGCGATAAAGCAGTATTTCCCCCCCCTCCGGATGGGCAGGGTCGAGCGTCTGTACCCCATAACCTTCTCCCCCGGAAATTTGGCGCTGGCAGATTACCGCCGACAGGAGAGGATATCTCCCATAAGCCGGTGCTGGCTTTGCCCCCAGTAAATAAACCTCCGACCACAAAGAACGTAGGAGGTCCCAGAAGGAATCCAGGGAACCCCCGGACCACGTCCAGGTTGGAAAAGGGAACCCCGGCAGAGCTTCTGATCTTAAGGGACTGGGCCAGAGGATAAGGGAAGGGCAAGGTTCTCCCTCTCTACTTAGACTTTGTATGGCTTCTTGGATCGCTGCTTTCATCTCCTCGGGAATGGTGGCTTGCAAAAGCCCTTGTGCTAAGGATTGGTATCCTTTCCGCCAATCGGTTTTCCTTCCGCTGAAAAAAGGCTGAAGATATCCATTTAGTTTATTTTCATGGAGGAGATGGAGAAACCCCTGAATGGTGATGACAAATCCCTGGGGGATATCCATCAATCCCTTCCTTTTCATTTCCATGAGTTCAGCGGCCATCTCTCCGACTTGATCGGATTTTACGAAGTCATTTCCCGGAAGAAGGATTAATGAGGGGCCCGTCTTGATTAACGGCCAAGTTTTCAGGTAGGCCGCGACTCTTTCTTTTACCCCGTCCAGCCAGGGATACATCTGAACTTCTTTGAGGTCGCATAAAACTCCCATATCATAAGCCACCTGATAGGCTTTTTGAAAAATCTGGCCTACGCTGGAAAGAATATACTGGCGGTCGAGCACATATTCAGCGCTCAACTTTTCCCGGATGTCGCCCAGAAGGTTTAGACAGGATTCCTCCGCCCGGAGAAGGTGTCGCCACCGGGCCAGGCGGAGCTTGAGAGTCAGGAAAGTGTCTTCCCTTTTTCCCAGGCCAAACCACTTATGGAGCCAGGACATCAACCGGGCCTTTCACCCTTTCCCCCGGGGAAGAACCATGACTGTAGGACAGGGTCATCTGAATCCTCTTCCGGGCCGAGTAAGCCCGAAAGACATTAACAAGGATTAACACGACCGCACAAATGCCGCTGGCAAATAAAAGAAACTTGCTGCCGTTATTGAACCAGACATCCAGGGCGGGATCCATATGCAAATAATCCAGCTGCCTGAGGTACACCGGGATGGAAATTCCCCGGCTGAATATGCAAAGAGTAATGATCAAACTGGTTACCAAACGGATGTATTTTTCACTGACGACTTTTACTCCATAGACCCCTATGTATACCCCGACCAGGGAGCCGATGAACAATAACATGGTCAGACGAATGTCCACAAAACCTTCCCAGGCATAACTCAGCGCTCCGATGGCGCCCATGAACATGGCTAAGTACAATTCCGTCCCGGCGGCAACTGCCGTGGGAACGCCAAAGATATAGATCATGGCCGGAACCCCCACGAAGCCCCCCACGCCGATGGTGCCGGCCATATAGCCGGTAGCCAATCCGACCGGGAGCAAGACCCATAAGGAAACCTTGACATCCGCTACTTTAAAGTCGATAAAGGGGGGAATGTGCAAGCCGGCTAAAAATTCCGTTATCTTTTTGGAAGGTCCAAGATCTTCTTCGCCCTTCTGGAAAAGATCCCGGAGCATCGAGACGGCCACCACCGATAAAATGCCTATAAACACAACGCTGATATAAAGATTGGCCCCAGCCCCCTGATCTGCCCCGTGGCCGTCCCCCCCTCCCTTGAACAGCAGGCTATTGATCCAGACTGCCAAACGGATGCCGATAACCGCAGTGATGAGTAGAAAGAAGGCTAACTTTTTATCCACGTTGCCCATCTCCCCGTGCTTTCTGGATCCCATCATGGCTTTCCCGAACTTATGGGTGATGTTACTGGCCACGGCGACCACCCCATTGACCCCTAAGTTCATCATTCCCGGGGTCATAAAAAAAGCCCCGCCGCTCCCAATAAAGCCGCTTAAAACTCCGCCGATAAACCCCAGGACGATAACCTGTAAGGCCGTGAGGAGATCCAGGGGAATAAATAAGTTGGCCAATTCTCCGGTCATGGTAAACTCCTTTTTTGGTCCAGGACTAATGAAAATGCCCTGTTAATCAAACTTGATCATTTTTAAAAAAAGGTGGGCGACGGTACCCACAAAATAAGCGAGCAGCGGAGCGAAAAGACCGATCGTGATCGTGGCGATGAATTTCCTCCCTTTGTATTCCTGGATGAAGTTTAAAACGGGGTCCTGGTAGATAAAGATGGCGGCGTACACTCCCAGGACGATGGCCAGAAAAAGGAGCATCTTGATAAGCTGCTTATAGCCAAAAAGATATTTCTCCTGCAATTCGTCCGAGGAAATCACCGGAACGCGGATTCGTTCGGCCAGGAAGATTCTCAAGTCCCGGAGCAGGCGCATTTTGGCGGCTTTGGGTTTGGAAAGAAAAAGATCTCCGATGACCACCAAACTATAGTTTACATTCCGGCTGATGGCCATAGACAAGTCCCGGAAACCTCCCTGTAAGGTATGGCTTCCTCCCGAGCGTCCCAGCCGGACGAGTTCCTCCATGGTTTGGCTCAAACCCCCGTCGTCGGCCCTGGGAGAATCGGGGACATCCTCCTCGATGCCGCCGTTGTATTCCTCTTTTTTCATTTTTTCTAAAGAAGGCAAGGAGGGAATTTCGACCGGGCCAAGGGAGTCCAATCCCACCGCGGGGATGAAGCGCAACATTTCGACGGCAGCCCCCCAACGCTGGGCGACCTGATTCAGATGGCTGAAGGTTTCCGATTTAGGATTATAGGCCTCCTGGATCCAAAGGATATTGGTGTTGGCCATGGTTACCTGGAGTTCTTTGATCCCCTTAAGCTCGGATAAAGCTTCCGGGATGAATTTGGCGACCTGCGATTGCCTGGGCACGTAGGTTACGGTGACGATTCCGTTGTCGGCTGAAATCGTCAAGTCGGCATCGGCTGTGCGATCATCCTCAGCCAATCGTAGCCGGGTATGCGCCGCCAGGCAAAGATTGTCCATCTGCTGCAGGGATACCGGGGTCGGGCGGAAATCCGGGAGTTCGGCCATGGAACACATAACCATTGAGGCATTCGTTCGACTCATATTTTCAAGGTTCAAGGTGAGGTCATATAATCTCGGGTCGTTGACCTCCTGTCCGTGGATCACGTGGACCCATTTTTCAATATCCTGATCCACCTGCCGGATATATTTTTCAGTCGCGTGCCGATCCATACGGAATCGCAGCATCTTGGTTTGGATTCGATTTTCGAGGTGGGGAATGACCCGTACACGGAAGATGTGAGAAACATTGGGGAGGAGCAAAGCCCCGCTCCGGCCATGATAGATTAGGTTCCCCGATTTAGCCTTGGCACATATGCCGGCAGTAACAAAAGCCAGATACCGTTCTTTCAAACGGGCCAGTCGTTCCGATGGCGTAGGGCCTTTAATGATTGACATTTCCAGCTTGCCGACCGGTATGCCCTCTTCGGTGGCCTGGTCGGTCAGTTCTTCCCGGCTGAGGCAGGGGTAGCCGAGTTTGCGGGACAGATCTTCGGTCATTTCCGTTCGTAAAACTCTCGATGAACACGAAATCATGATTAAGGCCATCTTTAGGATCCTTTCTTGTCGAGAAATGTTCCGGGCCCGGTTGAAGGCGGGCTTCCCGATTCGGGTGTCTTCCAGCCTTCCAGGCTTCGTTCTTCCTTGGGCTTGATGATGACGATCTGGTTTTCCAACTGACTTCTCAAAAAGTTTACATCTTGGATTAAGGTGTCGTAAATTGTGTCCTGAACCTGGGGGAGCGCGATGATGATTCTGGCGGTGTTATGATCACGGGCAAATTGACTGACCCCCTCCAAATACTTTTCATTGGAAAAGAAAAGCTCCAACTCGATTTTTTCCTCCCTGGCCTGTTGAATCAGGCCGTCAAACCGCCTTCGCCACGGCTCCTCCTTTTTCTTCGAAGAAGCTGGGCCTTTTTCTTCTCCACAGGTTTCGGCAAAAATCAAAAATTGGATCTTGGTTGGGCTTCTCTTGGCGAATTCAATGGCAAAGTAGGACGCCGATAAAGAGAGCCATGAAAATTGTTGGATGGGCACTAAAATTTTATTCATGGATAGCCTGGATTCCGTTACCGACGTTTCCCGCTGCTGAAAAAAACCTCTTTCCAACCATTATTTTCTACAAATCTTGTGCCATATAAATTACAAATAATATGAGCTTCTTGCAAAAGTCTGTAATTTACCCTTCGACAGGCTCAGGGTGAACGGGCTTAGGTTGAAATTATTTAGTTTTTCCGTTCGTGGTGAGCTTGTCGAACCACAAAAAAATTCTTTTACAAGAGGCTCATACCAAAGGGATTTATTCAGAAGGGGGGGATCAAAATGTTTCATAATGGAACTTTAATAAAAATATATGGCGGCTCGCTGGATAAAAAGTGCATAAAATTAATAGGATTTTTTAATCGGAATCACCGGAGATGGCAAGTGTTTCATTCTGGAAAGATAATTTCAAAATGATTCATTAAAAAGGGCGGGAGGATCGGGGGGTTGAGCGACCCCAAGAAACGCTTCTCGAAAAGGAAAGATCTCTTGCCGGTATTAATCTGTCAGCAAGCCGTATTTTTGAACTTTCCTCCAGAGGGTGGTTCGCGACATTTTCAGAATGTTGGCGGCTTTTATTTTATTATAGTGGGTTGCCTCGAGCACCTTCTGAATATAATCCCTTTCCTTATCTTCCAGGGAAAGCCACTGAGGGGCCCCATACGTCTCAACTTCGAATTTCCCGAGGTCTTCAGGGAGGTCCGGGACGCCGATGAATTCTCCTTCGGATAAGGCCACGGCATTGGCCACAATATTCTCCAATTCGCGCACGTTCCCCGGGAAAGAATATTTCATGAGGATTTCCAGAGCCTCGCGGGAAAAACCCCGGACTTTCTTTTTATATGCCTGAATGTACTTCCCCAGGAAATGGTTGATTAAAACCGGGACGTCCTCCTTTCGCTCCCGCAGGGAGGGAACTTTTAAGAGGACAACTTTTAAGCGATAAAAAAGGTCTTCCCGAAAGTGGCCCTGCTTTGTTTCCTTCTCCAAATCACGGTTCGTGGCGCTGATAATCCGGATATCCAGGTCGATGGGTTTAACACTTCCCAACCGCAGTAACTTCCTTTCCTGGATAACCCGCAGGAGTTTCACCTGCATGGAAGGTGGCATTTCATCGATTTCATCCAAAAAAAGCGTTCCCCCCTGAGCGGCCTCCATGAGCCCGATCTTGGTGGAATCAGCTCCGGTGAAGGCGCCTTTTTCATGGCCAAAAAGCTCGTTGGCCATCAGCTCCTCGGTAAACCCGCCGCAGTTAAGAGCAACAAAGGGATAAGACATCCGCTGGCTGTTTAGATGGATGGCCCGGGCGATCAACTCTTTACCGCTTCCGCTTTCCCCCTGAAGGCAAACATTGCAATCGACCTGGGAGACCTTCCCCACGGCCTGTAAGAGCTCTTTGATCTTAGAGCTAATGCCCACGATTCCTTCAAATCGATATTTTTGCTGGAGTTCGCTGCGCAGCCTTCGGTTCTCCAGGGAAAGCTGCAGGCATTCCACCGCCCTCCCCACGATGGCCTGAACCTGCTGGGGAGTAAAGGGCTTGGAAAGGTAATAATAAGCCCCTTTTTTGACTGCTTCCACCGCATCGTCGAGGGTGGCATACCCGGTAATGAGAATGACCTCGGTCTGGGGAGAATTTTGTTTGATCCGGTGCAGAATCTCCAAGCCGTCGATATCCGGCAGGCGGATGTCGGATAAGACCAGATGAAAGGGTTTCTCGGCCATCCTTTTCAGGGCTGGTTTCCCTTCGGTAAAGGTTTCGATTTCATAGGGGCCCTTGCGAAACAGCTGTTTGAGCCTTTGACAGACAACCGGTTCATCGTCTATGATCGCCAGGCGTATCGGCTCCACCTTGATTCCTCCCGCTTTTCGATTCAATATGATTTATATACCGATTGGAAAATCTTGACAACCCTTAATCCGAAAGCTATAGTAGGCTGAATGCGGTTCAGAGGTCCCCATTCTCAAAGCCATCTCGCCATGGATGAACAACCAACTATGGAACAAAGTCCCGCCGTAGAAGCCTTAAAAAGCGACGAAAAGGTCTTCTCTGGCAAGCCCACTCTGAGCATCCGGACCCGGATTATCTTAGGCTTTTTAACCTGTTTCTGCTTGGCCTTGGGCATCACTTTGGCCTCATTATTTTCAGTTTTCCGGATGGAAAGCAAATTAAGTTTTTTACAGATTGCGGATAACTTTACCTTTGAAATTCAACAGGCCCGCAGGTTTGAAAAGAATTATTTCCTTTACGGGACCAATTTGTCAGAGGCCTTAAACCATGGACAGGCCGCTCATACGTTCCTCCTAACCAATGCTTTGAATTTACAAACCGTGGTGGGGAAGGAAAAATTGGAGAATTTGATTAACCACGTAGGAAAATACATTTCCCTGTTAGAAAATTTGCAGCTGTGGCAACGAAAAGGAGTGGAAGTAACCTCTCCTCAACGCCATGCCCTGGAAACCGACCTGCGCCTCCACGGGGCCCAAATGGTTACGATGGCCCTGAACATGGTCCAAAAAGAACGCCAGTCAGTAGAAGAAATGCTGCGTTGGGCCCGAAGCCTTCCCGTTTATTTTTTAATTTTCCTTTTTTTCCTAATGTTTTATTTGGCCCACCTCCTTTCCCGGCAAATCCTGGGCCCTTTGAATCAAATACTAAAATATACCCAGCGCATAGCCAACGGGGATTTCACCCCGGAGCTTCCCTCGCGGCCTTACCGGGATGAATTTTCCGCCCTTATCCTGGCGATGAATCGCATGCTCGAAGAAATAAGCCAACGGCAGGCGATTTTAGTGCAATCGCACAAACTCAGGGCCGTGGGAACGCTAACCGCCGGCGTGGCCCATGAATTAAACAATCCGATCAACAACCTTACTTTGACGGCTCATATGCTGCTGGAAGAATATAAGGATTTATCCGATGCCGAACGTCTGGATATGATCAACGATATGGCCAGCCAATCCAACCGCGCCCAGACGATCGTGCGTAACTTGCTGGACTTTGCCCGGGAAAGCGAATCGAAAATCGAACCCCTTGATTTGGGTCAAATCATCGAGGAGACGGTCCAACTGGCCGGAAATCAGATAAAAATATCCCGCGCCCATCTGGACATCAGTATTTTGTCCAATCTCCCCCGCGTCCACGGAGACCGCCAGCAATTATGCCAGGTTTTTCTCAATATTCTTTTGAACGCCCTGGATGTAACCCCCAAAGGCGGGCGCATCCAGATATCCGTGGCCCACGAAGAACCCAACTTTTTGGCCGTTAAGATCACCGATAATGGCCCGGGCATTCCGGAACACATTCTTCATAATATCTTCGACCCCTTTTTTAGCACCAAGAACAAAGGGAAAGGCACCGGGCTGGGGCTCTCCGTATCCCAAGGCATTGTCGCCCGCCATGGCGGCGAAATCCGGGTTTCCAGCAAAGTGGGTTTGGGAACAACCATGTCAGTCATTTTGCCCATCACTACGATCCCCGCCCCGGAATTGATCACCAAGCCAACCGAACTCGTTTAAAGAGTTCCCCCAGAATGGATTCCCACATAGGCCGGCTATAAGCTTTCTTAAAAAAGGCGATTTGAAAAACCTACGGTTATAAATGAATGACGCCGGCTCTCTATTAAAAGATTTACAACCTTTTACATTAAAAACTGGGGGCGATAAAGGGGCGTTTGCCCTTGACCAAAATTAAGCCCTTTGAAATAATATTACCATAATGTAACCTATGCCCATTGACCGGAATTAAAGGAAATACGTACCTTATGCGTTTTCCCAAAGTTTTATCCCTCAGCCATTACCTGAAAAAAAGAAAGCTCAGGGGGCCAACCCTGCAGGAGCGATTTCAGTCGTTTCAGGCGCTGCTCCGGGCCAACAACGACGCCCTGGAGATCATGGGCGATATGGAAGAAAAATACAGCGGGGATTACCCAGTCGATCGCCGGTACATCCGGGCCAGCTATAATAATATTCGCGAGAATGTATCGCAAATGATCACCGCCCTCAACCAAATGGTTCCCAATCGGTATAACCTGCTGTACAAAGTCTTTGAGAGCATTGACCAGGGGATCCAAAAAAAGGTCTTCGGGAAAAAAGAATTTCCCATCTCCCCTTTGATCATCCCGCTCGCCGAAATCACCCAGGAGATGATGGAAAAGGTGGGGGGCAAGAACTCCAATTTAGGAGAAATGCGCAACCGGGTTGGTGTTCCCATACCGGAGGGTTTCGCCATCACCTCTTACGCCTACAAGATCCTTGTTGAGGATCAAGTTCTGGAGAAAGAAACCAAAAAACAACTGGCCAACCTGGATATAAATGACCTGGAGAATCTCTCTTCCCTCAGCCGGAAAATTCAGCAGTCTATTCTGTCGGCCCCCATTCCTCCCGCCCTTGAAGAAGCCATCTTCCATGCTTATGATCAATTAACCGCCAAGGTTGGCAGGGAGACCCCCCTGTCCGTTCGCAGCAGCGCGGTCAAGGAAGACAGCGATAGCAGTTTTGCCGGCCAATTCACCACGGTTTTAAACGTCCGCCGGGGGAATCTTCTGCAATCGTACAAGGAAGTCCTGGCCAGCAAGTTTACTCCCCAGGCCATTTCTTACTGGAAAAATAAGGGGTTCAGTGAAGAAGACATCCCGATGGCCGTGGGATGCCTAACTATGATTCCGGCAAAGGTTAGCGGGGTTATGTATACCCAGGACCCCAACTACCCGGAAAGAAAGGCAGTAATTATCAGCGCGGCTTGGGGACTGGGAGAAGTTGCGGTCGGGGGTCTGGTGAGTCCCAATGTATATGTAGTCTCCAGAGCGAACGGCCAGGTTTTGGATCGAACCATCCAGGGGCAAGAGGTCATGTCCGTCTGCCACGAAGACAGCGGTATAACGGAAGTGTCTGTTCCGGAGGCGTTGAAGGAAAAGCCCTGTCTTGATGAAGGGGCGATTCAGAAATTATATCAATACGCCCTGAAGCTGGAACGGCATTATAAGACGCCCCAGGATATTGAATGGGCAATCGATCCCAACGGGAAGATATACATCCTGCAAACCCGCCTTTTAAAAATCTCCTCCTCAAAGGAGAAAGAAGAAAAGACCCCCCCTGAGGTTTTCCCTAACAGGGTATTGATCAACTGGGGTGTGGTAGCTGCGCCCGGTGTTGGAGCCGGGCCGGTCTACCTGGTAAAAAAAGACCAGGACCTGGCCCAATTCCCCCCCGGGGGAATCCTGGTGGCCAAGCATACTTCCCCGAAATACATTACGGTTATGAATCAGGCTTCGGCCATTATTACCGACATCGGCAATGTAACGGGCCACATGGCCGCCCTGGCCAGGGAATTTCAGGTCCCCACGATCGTAGATACCAAAGAGGGAACCAAGATGTTGAGGACGGGCCAGGCGGTTACCGTGGATGCCCTGCGGAACATAATTTACGAGGGGGTGGTAGAGAAATTAATCCCGGAGGGAAAAGGGGACGAAATCAGAAAACAAACCCCCCTTCTGAGAAAATTGGAAGAAATCCTTTCCAGTGTCGTTCCTCTGCGTTTAGTGGACCCCAAGGCAGAATCTTTTCAACCGGAGCATTGCCAAACCTTCCATGATCTTACCCGGTATATGCATGAAGTTTCCATTCAAGAGATGTTTAAATTCAACGAAATGGAAAAATCTTCCAGCAATGAAGAGGCCCGGAAATTGATTTCCGACATCCCGATCAACCTCTATATCATAGATTTGGGCGATGGATTAGTTCCCCAGCAGAAACAGAAGAATGAAATCCGGCCGGAAGATATAGCCTCCCGTCCGATGAAGGCCCTTTGGCGCGGGTTGACCCATCCGGCGGTACGATGGACAGGGGTGGTGGAGGTTGACTTAAAAGGTTTTGCCTCCGTCATGCTGAATACCCTTTCCGATTCGGCCCGCTATGGGGCAACCATGGGGGAAAAAAGTTATGCCCTCATCTCTAAGGAATATATGAATTTCAGCTCCCGTCTGGCTTACCACATCAGTACCATAGATGCCTACTGCTCGGAGATCAAGAATAATAATTACATTACCTTTCATTTTATGGGGGGGGGATCCAGTTCAGAGCGGAGGGTCCGCAGGGTAAGATTTATCAGGGGAGTCTTAAAAAAGCTGGATTTTGACGTGGAGGTCAAAGGGGACTGGCTGCTTGCCAAACTCATGAAATACGAATGCCAAGACATAGCGACCAAACTCGACTACCTGGGCCGGCTAATCTGTTGCGCCCGGCAGTTAGATATGGTCATGTACAGCGATGGGGTCGTAGATTGGTATGTCAGGGCTTTTATGGAGGGGAACTACTCTTTTAAGAAAAGCCCTTTCCTGAAGGAGGAAGGGTCTAATGCCCTCCGCCCTTCTTAAAGATGACCCCGACAAACAAACCAGCCCCGATGGCCATCAGGGCCGCTAAAATCCCATAAACTACCGCGTTCACAACGGCCTGACGGTACAGCCAATCCCCCAGCCCGGATGATTTTACGCTGAAACCGTCCTCGGTAAGGAGTCGGACCTTTCCGTCTTTGATGGCATAACAGGACACCCGATATTCCCCCAGCGGTCCATCGACGGGGTGAAGCAATTGGGCCTTAAATTGACCACCGGCCACCGCTACGGTTCCTTCTTTATTCTGGTACAATTTTTTCTCTACTAAAATCTTGATCAACCCTGAAACGTATTCCCGATTTAAACCGGCGGCCTCTTCTTCTTTAGGATTTTTTTTATGATGGATTTTGGCCAGCTGGTAAATTTCTTTGAAGTCAGAGGATAACCCCGTGGCCTGTTGTTCTTCTTTGGAAAGGATCGCCGCGATCCTGGCTGAGCTGAGCAGGGCATACATCCCCGGCATATTTTTTACCTCGGCATGCCCGATGGGGAGCCAGATAAAACCCAACCCTTTCCCTGATTTGTTCAATTTAAATTCCTGGTTAGGGGCGACGATTTTCAGGATAATCTGGCACCCTTCAGGTGTAGGTCCACTAATGGTCAAGTCGTTAAATCTCTTAGAAAATAAAGTCCTTTCCAGAGACTGAGGCTGGAAATTCAGGGTTCCGGCCAACCCGCAATCAAAACCCGGCAGGATCGTAAAGGCGATCAGAACTGCCGAATAGACTATAAAAACGCCACGCTTGCTCATTAGTGACCCCCCCCTTCCCTGGCCAGGCTGATCAGATTTTCTGGAGTAACCAGTAAATCGATAAGCATCTTGACCATCACGATCAAGACAATGATGGCCAGCAGAATACGTAATTGTTCTCCCCGGAGGCGCCGGCTGACTCTGGCACCCACTTGAGCCCCAAGGGTGGAGCCTATAAAAAGAAAGATTACCAAAACCAGGTCTACGGTGTGATTGCGAATCGCCTGCTGGATGGTTACATTGATGCAAGTCAAAACGATCTGGAATAAATCGGTCCCAATGGCCACGATCGTGGGCATGCCCAGGATATAAATCATGGACGGCACCATGATGAACCCGCCGCCTACGCCCATAATGGCGGCCAGGATGCCGACAAGGGTCCCCAGGCAAAAAGGGAAAATGGCCGAGGTGGTCATCCGGGATTTGCTAAAATGCATCTGTAAGGGGAGTTTGGCGGCAAATTTCCGAACGGCCGATTCCTTTGGTTCGTGGGCGATCGCATCCCCTTTTATCTCCTTGCTGCGTCTTAAGGCGCTGAAGCTTTCCAAAAACATGAACGTGCCGATCGTACCCAGGATAATGACATAAATCAGCTTGATAACAAAATCCACGTTGCCAAAAGCCATCAGAACCTTAATGATCTGGACGCCGATGGACCCCCCGGTGATCCCGCCCAGAAGGAGGATGATGCCCATCTTAAAATCCACATTGCCCATGCGGCTATGGGCGTAAGCGCCGGAGGCGGCGGCGGCTACAATTTGATTGGAATCGCTGGCCGCGGCAACTGTCGGGGGAATTCCGGCAAAGATGAGCAACGGGGTCAGGAGAAATCCCCCTCCCACGCCAAACAGACCGGACAGAAAACCCACCCCGCCGCCCAGGCCAATCAGAAAAAAGACATTGATGCTCATCCCAGCAATGGGTAAGGTAATATCCATTTTTTTACTCCACCCCCGAGGGAATTGATTCTACGCCAGATGAATAATACGGGCGATTTGTAACAGAAGAGGAGAAAAAAGTCAAATTAAAAATGGAAGATGCCGTCCCTTTCTTCCCGGTCCATGAAAAAAGCGATTCGCGCCGGCGGTTCATGGAAGAAAGAGGGTGATGATCCCGGTGATGATCCACTCGAAAAGGGAGATCAGCGGGTTGAGGATGCCTAAGTAGAGCAGGCCGATGATGATGAAAAATCCATAGGGCTCTATACGGGCCAGGGAATACTGAAATTGGGGAGAAGAGAAACCCATGAGGATTTTAGAGCCATCCAGCGGAGGAATGGGAATAAGATTGAAGGCCGCCAGCATGATATTGATCTGGGCCATGTAAATCAGGAAGGTAGCCACGGCTCCGAAAGGAGCGGGGTTTAAAAGGCGGAGGAG
>CAZIDC010000027.1:0-14371 GCA_964537885.1 uncultured Syntrophaceae bacterium
TACAGAGAAAAATTTAATATTTGAGCTTTTTGCAAAGGTCCGTAATTTACCCTTCGACTATTTGACAGGCTCACAGCTCAGGGTAAACGGGTTTAGGTTGAAATTATTTAGTTTGTCCATTCGTGGTGAGCTTGTCGAACCACAAAAAAATACTTTTGCAAGAGGCTCATTTATTAATAATTTTATACATTTCTTTCTCTGCAAGCTCTGTGGGAGTCATTCCTTGTTCTCTGTGGTTAAGTTTTGACGATACATTCCCCGGCGGAAGGAAGGGAGCAAATGGAAAAAAGAACTTATCCGGAATTCAGTACCCATTATCCGCTACTGCTTACAACCTTCATGAAACGGCCGGTAAAGATCTATCCAAATGAGATAGGCGTGGTTTATAGAAATCAGGCAACCGGTGAATATCAACGCTTTACCTGGCTGGAATGGTACAAGCGCACGTGCCGTTTAGCCAATGCATTGAACACCCTTGGAATAAAAACCGGGAAACCGGGTGATCCGGGGGAAAGAGTTGCTACCATGGCCCTTAACACCCACCGACACTTGGAACTATATTATGCTGCACCCTGTATTGGAGCCATGCTCCATCCCATTAATGTTAGATTGGCCTTGGATCATATTGTCTATACGATCCTCCATGCGGGGGATAAGGTTATATTCTTTGACGATCTTTTTATGCCTATGGTGGAGGCTATCTACGATCAGATTAAGGACACGGTTGATAAATTCGTTTACATGTCCGATAAACCCGGACTGCCTGATAGCAAGATAAAAAAACTCCATGAATATGAAGCCCTGCTGCGGCAGGAATCAGACGAATATAAATGGCCCTACTTGGATGAGGATACGTACGCAACACTATGCTACACAACAGCCACAACCGGCCTTCCCAAGGGTGCGATGTTTACCCATCGGGCTCTGTATCTCCAAACAATCCACCTTTTGGCCTACGCCGGTTTTAGTAATGATCCGGCAACTGCGCACGTTGGAGAGAATGAGGTCCCCATAATGACAGTTCCTTTGTTCCATATCCATGCTTGGAGCCAGCCTTTCACCTATGTGTTTAGTGCGCATAAGATTGTGCTGCCGGGTACGTTCACTGTTGATGGTTTCTGTGATCTTGTGCAGACAGAGAAGGTAACTGGGGCGGCAGTGGTTCCTACTATGCTAGCTCTGCTTCTGGAATACAAAGACCTTGATAAGTATGATCTTAGCAGCCTTGTAACCGTCGGGGTCGGTGGAGGCGCTCTACCCCTGGGTCTGAAGGAAAAGGTGGAGAAGAGAATCCCGGGGTTTAGTGCAAGGTCCGGATATGGCATGACTGAAACGGCGCCTGTTACGGTAACAGCTTTTGTAAAGAAATATATGAAAAATTGGCCCAAAGAAAAATTAGATGAAGTTAGGGTCAAGACAGGGTTACCCGTTCCTGGACTTGAGGCGGACGTCTTTGACCAAGAAGAGAAGCCTGTGCCTCATGACAATAAAACACTGGGACAGATTGTGGTAAGAGGTCCATGGGTAATGGAGAAGTACTATAAGAACCCGGAAAAAACCTCCGAGGTTTGGTATGACGGATGGTTTCACACAGGAGATATGGCCACCATAGATCAAGAGGACTTTATCATAATTGCCGATAGGATCTCGGATGTCATCAGAAGCGGGTCGGAGATCGTGCCAACCGTATTGCTCGAAAATCTGGCCGCTATGGCTGATTTTGTCCTTGAGGCAACGGTTGTTGGAGTACCGGATGAAGTATGGGGAGAAAAGCCATTGGCCATAATTAAGATCGTCCCTGGCTCCGATAAGAAAGAAGAAGATTTGATTGAATTTTTAAAAACGGAAGGAGTAGATAAGGGTAAGATAACCAAATGGATGCTTCCGAGTCTCGTGGCCATAGTTGATCAAGTGCCGAAGACGAGTGTGGGGAAATATAATAAGAGGGAGATTAAACATAATCTTGCTGAGTATCTCGCTAAGGCTATGGATATGAAAGCCAGGTGATCATGTCGCGGCATACCCAGCCGGAGCCGGAACTCCAAATGTTGCTTAAGCAGTTGCGGCTGTTATTACCCAATCAGACGCCGCCCCGCGTGACGGCCAGGGGCCAAGTGACCCAATAGCTTCCTGTAGTGAAGACCTTTGGGAGACTCGGCTTGATTTTACAGGGATTACGAGTGAACTATCCGGCGAATCCGCTAAGTCGGGCTAGTTCCGTTCCGAGGTAGTCTCTCTGGCAAAAATTCCTTTATCAATACCCGATTGCCGCGCCGTCGGAGCGGGGATCGGAGCCGCCCATCCGTAGTCCGTTTTCAGGGTGAATGACAATCCCATGGGCGCTGCCCATGACCGGCGACCAATTTTCCACCACATCCATCTGGTGGCCTCGCCTTCTCAACTCTTCAACCACATCCCTTGAAAACCGTCCTTCCATGGTGAGGGCCCCTTCGGGCTGATTGACCAGATATCTGCCCGAAAGCCAGCGCGGCGCCTCGATGGCCGATTGAATGTCCAAACCATGGTCGAAGACCCCGGTCATCACCTGGACGTGCGTCTGGGGCTGGCCGTCGGCCCCGCTCGTCCCGAATATCAGGAACGGTTTTCCTGCTCTGAAGGTCATGGAGGCCATCAGGGTGTGAAAAGTCCTTTTGTGGGGCTGAAGGCAATTCACCTGGTTTGGGTCCAAGGAGAAATAGGATCCCCGGTTTTGTAATACAATCCCCGTGTCCCCGGCGACCACGGCCGACCCGAAGGAGAAATAAAGGGACTGGATCAAAGAAACCGCATTGCCCGCTTCATCGACCGCGCAGAGATAGATTGTATCCCGGCCAAAGTTTCCGGGCGCAATCGCCGTCGCCTCAGCGGCCTGCCCCCGGTGGATGAGGGCGCGGCGCTTGGCTGCATATTCTTTGGAGAGAAGCTCGGCTACGGGAATTTTGACCCTCTCCGGGTCGGAGATATACCGATTCCGGTCGGCAAAAGCCACTTTCTTGGCTTCGACCATCAGGTGCAGATGGTCCGCAGACTGGTAGGCCAATGATGAAAGATCATAAGCCTCCAGCAGGTTCAGGATCATCAGGGCCGCCATGCCCTGGGAATTGGGAGCGGTTTCAAAAACCGTATAATCCCGGTATCGGGTCGACACCGCCTTACCCCAGGTCGATTGGTTTTCGCCAAAATCCTTCCCGCTTAAAAGCCCGCCGTTTTCCTCCGAGAACCTGACGATCTCCCGGGCGATCTCGCCTTTATAGAATATCTCCCTTCCCTCGCGAGCGATCTTGGCCAAAGATTCCGCCAGTCCTTGATTGGTCAGCATGTCTCCAGGCCCGGGGGCCTTTCCACCAGGTAGGAAGAGATTTTTAGAACTTGGAAAGCGCGAAAGTTCGGCCTCGGCTTCCTGAATTTTAAAACTGAGGATATGACTGATGGGATAGCCGTTCTTAGCGTAAGCTATGGCTGGCTCAAGGATGGCCGGAAATGAAAGTTTCCCGTACCGGCCGTGGGCTTCAAACCATCCGTCAACCGCTCCCGGTACGGTAACGGGAAGGAGACCGCGGACGGGAATGGAGCTCATTCCGGCCTTCCTGAAATGTTCCAAGTTAGCCCCATAAGGGGAGCGCCCGCTGGCATTCAGAAAGGCCGGGTCTTTTTTCGCGGCGTCGTAGATCAGCCAGAAAGCGTCGCCGCCGATGCCGCACATATGCGGATAGACCACGTTAAGAACGGCGTTGGTGGCGATGGCCGCGTCCACGGCGGTCCCGCCCTTTTTCAAAGTGTCCACTCCGGCCAGGGAAGCTAAGTAATGGGGAGAGGCTACCAGGCCGTGGGGGGCCATGGTTACCGGACGATTGCGCTGCGGAAAAGAATCTGGGCTGGGCATACCTTTTTCTCCAATCAAGGGATTAAAGTTGGCTAAGGTTGAAACTGCGGATGGAAGAATTCAAAGATAGCCCGAGCATCCTTTGAGGTCAAGGGCTCAACATGACTTAGGGCTTCGGCGGAGGCCTCCTTGATTTTCTGCAGACTGCCAAAATTCTTGAGCAGCGCTTTCTTTTTGACCTCTCCGATCCCCGGTATTTCATCAAGAATGGTCTGCAGGCCCCGCTTGCCCCTAAGTTTTATATGGTAAGTGACGGCAAACCGGTGGGCCTCGTCGCGGATTTTTTGCAGATAATGTAAAGCCGAAGAGCGGGGAAGGAGAATCGGATCCTTGACGTTCGGCAAATATATCTTATCCACCGCTTCCCCCCCGGTTTTCTTAAAACCCTTGCCCTTATCCTTCGCCAGCCCGATGGCCGAAATGGATTGCCGGCCAAGCTCCGCCAAAACGGCCAGCGCCACGTTGAGCTGGCCTTTGCCCCCGTCCACGATGAGAAGGTCCGGTCCTTCCAGGCCGGTATCCAATTTACTATACCGGCGCTTTAAGACCTCCTCCATCATCGCATAATCGTCCGCTAATGATGGCCCATGGATTTTATAATGCCGGTAACGGGATTTGTCCGGCCTCCCATCCAGGAAACTGACCATCGATCCCACCGCCAGGGTGCCGAAGAGGCTGGAAAGGTCAAAACACTCCACCCGGTGGGGTAAAGTCTTCAATCTGAGTTTTTCCCGGAGCTCGATCAGCAGCAGCTCGAGGGCTTCCTTCTCGCTGACTTTCTTCTGCAGGGCGTTCTCGGCATTCTTTCTGGCCATCTCAACCAGACGCTTTTTCTCCCCCCTCTGCGGCGCCAGGATATCCACTCTTCCACCTTTCTTTTCCGCAAGCCATTCGATCAGCAGCGGCTGGTCTTCAACGGTTAAAGGAAGAAGAATTTCCTGGGGAATATATCGATCCTCAGCGTAATACTGGCGGACGAAGGCGGCGAGGGCTTCTTCATCGGGCAGGTTCAGGCGTGAAAAAGGGAATGATTGATTGCCCACCAGGAGCCCCCGGCGGAAGAAGAGAACCTGGAACTCCCAGATGCTCCCTTGGCGGTGGAAGGCGAATACATCCTGGTCGGTCGTTTCCCGGAAAGCTGTTTTTTGTTTTTCCAGAGTTTGTTCGACCGCTTGGATCTGGTCGCGGATGCGGGCCGCTTCTTCAAATTCGAGGGCTTCCCCGGCGGCGATCATTTTTTCCCGCAGGTGTTTGATGAGCTCGGAATTCTTTCCCTCGAGAAAAAGGAGAACTTCCCGGGCCAGCTCCGCATATCTTTCCGGCGTGATCAGCCGGCAGCAGGGGGCGAGGCATTTTTTGATCTGGAAATTCAAGCACGGGCGGGCGCGGTTCTTGAAGTTGGCATCGCGGCAGGTGCGCAGGGGGAACATCTGCTGCAGGAGCCTGAGGGTTTCTTTGACTGCTATGCTGGAGGCAAAGGGGCCAAAGTAACGGGCTCCGTCGCGTTTTACCCTACGCACCAAAGAAAGTTTGGGGAATTCCTCGTTGAGGCTGAATTTGAGGCTGAAATAGGTCTTATCATCTTTGAAATTGATATTATGCCGGGGTTTGTATTTTTTGATCAATGTATTTTCTAAGAGGAGGGCTTCTTTCTCCGTATCGGTGAGCAGGGTTTCCACCCAATGGACTTTGGGCATCAGGAAGCGGAGCGAGTAGCGGGTGTCCCCGGATTTCCCGAAATAAGTCCGCACGCGGTTGCGCAGGTTCTTGGCCTTGCCCACGTAAAGGACGGTTCCCTCTTTGTCCTTCATCAGGTAGACGCCGGGGCTTGCCGGGAGATTCGGAATTTGCTCTTCTAAAGATTGATGGGTTGATGATTCCATGATTAAAAAAATACGGGGTGCAAGGTTCAAGGCGCGGGGCTCAAGGTTTCATGGTTCCCAAGCCGCGTTTTTCCCTTACGCCGTGCGCCTTCATGATTTTTTATCTAACCTCCAATTCGGTTTTTTCCAGCGATTTTATCCGGTCCCGAATCTCCGCGGCCTTTTCAAAATCGAGCTTGGAAGCGGCCTCGCGCATCTCTTTTTTCAGCCGGGAGACCAGCTTGGGAATCTCGAAGACCGAAACATACTCTTCAGGCCTCTCGGCAGCGATGTCCACGGTGACGTAGTCGGCTTCGTAGATGGATTCCAGGATGTCCGGAATCGCCTTCTTGATGCTCTCCGGCGTGATCCTGTGCTTGCGGTTAAAGGCTCCCTGGATTTTCCGGCGTCGGTTGGTTTCCTCAATGGCTCGCTTCATCGAGTCGGTGACCGTATCGGCATAAAGGATCACCCGGCCGGATAGGTTGCGGGCGGTTCGCCCAAAAGTCTGGATGAGGGAAGTCCCGGATCGCAGGAATCCTTCTTTGTCCGCGTCCAGGATGGCCACTAAGGAAACTTCCGGCAGGTCCAATCCCTCCCGCAGGAGGTTGATGCCGATAAGGACGTCGAACTTTCCCAACCTGAGGTCGCGGATGATCTCCATTCGCTCCAGGGTCTGAATGTCGGAGTGAAGATATTTGACCTTAAGGTTCAGCCCCGCATAGTAAGAAGTGAGGTCTTCGGCCATGCGCTTGGTCAGGGTGGTAACCAGGACGCGTTCCCGGGCAGCCACCCTCGTTTGGATCTCTTCCAGCAGGTCGTCCACCTGGTACCGGGCCGGCTTGACTACGACCTGGGGGTCGATCAGCCCAGTGGGCCGTATGATCTGCTCGACGATGCGTCCTTTTGACTTTTTGATTTCGTAATCCGCCGGCGTGGCGGAAACGTAGATCATCCCGGGCACGCGCGCCTCGAATTCTTCAAAAGAAAGGGGGCGGTTATCCAGGGCCGAGGGCAGGCGGAAGCCGTACTCCACCAGCGTCTCTTTGCGAGTGCGGTCGCCCCAGTACATGCCGTTGAGCTGGGGGACGGTGATGTGGCTTTCGTCGATGAAAAACAGAGAGTCCTTGGGAAAGTAATCCAGCAAGGTGTACGGGGGTTCTCCGGCTTTGCGCCCATCCAGGTGCCGGGAGTAGTTCTCAATCCCCGTGCAGTAGCCCATCTCCTGCAGCATCTCGACGTCATAGTTGGCCCTTTGCTCCAAGCGCTGGGCCTCCAGCAGCTTGCGCCGGGAATATAATTCCTCAAGGCGCTCGGCCAGCTCCTGCCGGATGGATTGGATCGCTGAGCGCAATCGATCCTGAGGGGTGACGTAATGGCTTCCGGGATAGATGTTGACGTACTTGAGTTTCCGAATAACTTTTCCCCGCAGCGGGTCGATTTCCGAGATGGACTCCACCAGGTCGCCAAAAAACTCCACCCGAATCGCCCGGTCTTGTTCATAGGCGGGAAAGATTTCCAGCACATCCCCCCGTACGCGAAAAGTTCCCCGGTGAAAGTCGTAATCGTTCCGCTGATATTGGATTTCCACCAGGCGACTCAGGACATTATCCCGCGAAACCTCCTTCTGATCCTCGACCAGGACGATCATCCCCTGGTAAGCCTCCGGCGAGCCCAATCCGTAAATGCAGGAGACCGAGGCCACCACGATGACATCCTTGCGGGTGAGGACGGAGTGCGTAGCCGAATGGCGCATTTTA
This sequence comes from uncultured Syntrophaceae bacterium, assembly GCA_964537885.1. Taxonomy (GTDB): domain Bacteria; phylum Desulfobacterota; class SM23-61; order SM23-61; family SM23-61; genus CAZIDC01. Next base: position 7,506 of record CAZIDC010000027.1, read on the forward strand.
TCGATCAGGTCGTTGATGGAAGCATCCTTCTCGATGTAGGTATCGGTCGTAGGCAGGTACGCTTCCGGCTGGTAATAATCATAGTAGCTGACAAAATACTCCACGGCATTCTCCGGGAAGAGGGCCCGGAATTCCTGGAAGAGCTGGGCCGCCAGAGTCTTGTTGGGAGCAATGACCAGCGTGGGCTTTTGCCGGCGCTCGATAACATTGGCCACGGTAAAGGTCTTCCCGGAACCGGTGACGCCGAGGAGAACCTGATGGGCCAATCCCCGACGCCCACCCTCGACAAGCTTCTGGATGGCCTGGGGCTGGTCGCCCTTGGGTTTGAATTCGGAGATGATCTTGAAATCGGGCATGGATTGAATTCAGTTTCTAAAGGGAATTAAAGTTGGGATGAAGAAAACGAAAATACTGCTGCAGACGCCAAAGGACCTTGGCGGCGCGCTCGATAGTCGGGAAAACGGGGATCTGATGCCGGCGCAGCTTCTGGATGAGAGCCTGGCGTTTAGCGATAAAGCTCAGGTTTTCTTGCTCCAGGGGGGGAATGACGACAACGAAAGGTTTGGAAATTCCTTTGCGGATCTGGGCCATTCCTGAGGAAATCTCTTCCACCCAGTCGAAAGCGGCGTTGAATTGGGCAAAGTATTCGGTGATTTGGTAGAGCATCAGTCCATCGATATTCGGGTCCTGGGCTGCCCGCCGAATCGCCTGGGTATAAACTTTGGGGAAGAAACCCAGGAACCCTAAGTCCACGGGGTTTTTACAGCTCGTGTTCGCTTCCGGGACCAGTCGGGCGATCTGCTTTTGGGTTTCCGGTTGCAGCAGCGGAATTTTCAAACCTACCCGGGCGCAGACGTCGGTCATTTCCACCGAGCTTCCGCCCCCCGCCACCACAATACCTACCCGGTCCCCCTTGGGCAAAGCCATGGAAAGACAGGCCAAGGTGGCGTCCCCCATCTCTTCCAGATCATCGACCGCAATGGCGCCGAGTTGGCCAACGGCCGTGCGCCAAACCTCTGAGTAAGAAGCCATGGCCCCGGTATGGCTGAAAGCCGCCCGCGCCCCGGTCGCGGTTGAACCGCCTTTCCAGATAATTAAAAATTTCTTGCCGGCTACTTCCCGCAGGGTTTGGGAAAATTCCGGCCCGTTCTTCGCTTGTTCCACGTAAGCGCAGATCACTTTGACCTTCGGGTCTTCGGCGTAATAGCGGAGGACTTCCTGAATGGTCAGGTCGGCCTGGTTGCCGATGGAAAGAATTTTATTGAAATGGATTCCGCGGGATCCGGCCAGGGTTTTATAGGTGATGCTGTGGCCGCCGGACTGGGAGACAAAACCCACGTTGCCCGGTTCTTTCGGCCTCTCTTCTATCGAGAAAGTAAGACCGCTTTCCGGGCAATAAGGGCCGATGCAATTCGGGCCGATCAGGCGGGTGGGTCCTTGGCGGGCGATCTCTTTTATTTCTTCTTCGAGCTCTTTGTGGCCGGCCTCGCTAAAGCCGGAGGTGAAGACCACGGCGAACTTTACTTTTTGGTGCACGCAATCGGCAATGATCCGCGGAACATTGGGAGCACGCAGAGTGATGATGGCTAAATCGATCGGCCGGGGGACCGCCAGAAGGCTTGAGAATGCCCTGTGGCCGGCAATCATTTCATGCCGGGGATTGACCGGATAAAGTTTCCCCCCATACCCGGATTGCAAAAGCGCTTGGAAAAAGGGGAAGCGGTCGTTCGTCACTTCCGGGGAAGCTCCCACGACCGCAACACTTGCGGGATAAAAAAGGTTGTGCAGATCAGCAGTCCGGCGTTCAGCCGCAGGATGAGTTTGCTCCATTGTTCCTATTTGTTTTAAGAAGTTAATTCCTGGGCTCGTTTGCGGAATTCCCCGGCTTCTTCGGGCTTGCCCAGGGATTCGTAGAGGTCGGCGATCTTAAAGAGGTCCTGGAGGCTCCGTTCTTTTAAGCCCAGGTACTCGTTCACCCGCCGGGCGCGCAGGTAATGGTCGAGGGCTTTCTCCCATTCACCCATGGCTTCATAGAGCCTTCCCAGATTGGCTAAGCCGGTGGAGATGCCCATGGAGTTCTCATTCTTTTTATCCATTTCCAGGGCCGCCTCTCTCTTCCCCAGGGAAAGATTGACGCTTCCGATGTTATTGAAATTCAACGAATGCCCTTCTTCACCACCGCCTGCCGAATGGATGGAGAGAGCCTTCTGGTAGAAATCAAGGGCTTTCTTAAATTGTCCCTGCCGGAAAAATTCCGCTCCTTTGCGGTCGAAGTCGATGGCCCGAGCCTGCTGTTTGGGGATCGGCTGCCGGCCGGCGCACCCATTCAATAGGGGCAGGAAGAAGAATAGGAGAAAAAACGCGGCGGAAAAAATACCGACGGATCTTTTAACATTCATGAGCAAGGTCTTCTGAACTGATTAGGAAGCTTACTTTTATAGATGTAAGTCTAACAGGAGGAGGGTAATTAATCAAGTTGCCTGTTTTTCTTGGAGGGCTATCCTTCCCCATTTCCCCATATGGGGAAGGATGATTAACCATTGCTGCGCCTCGTCTGGATTACAGCGGGTTTTTTTCGCAGAAACATCCAAAGGTTTCATTGGGGCAACACTTGGGAATTTCTTCGAGGCGGAGGCACCGGCCGCAGAGCTCCCCCGGGTCTTTCCTCCCCTGGCACGGTATGATTACCGCGGGGCATACATAATCGCACCCCCGGCAAAGGAGGCAGGTTTCCGGCCTAACCTGAAAGGGCATACTGACCCGCCGGCCCATTCCCCTGCCGGCAAAGCCGAGGGCTTTCCCCCCCATCTGCTCGTAACACATGCGGATGCAAAGCCCGCAGAGAATGCACTGGTTGTCTTCCATCGGAAAGCGAACCCGGCGTATTCCCATGCGGGCGGCAATGTCCTGGGCCACCTTTATATTCGGGGCGCTGGCGACTAAGAGTTCAGCCAGCATTTTCCGGGTCCGGACAACCCGGGGGGATTGGGTTTGAATGACCAGCCCCTCCTCGACTTGGCGGGTGCAGGAAGTATCTAAAAAAGTTTTACCGGCCTTACCGTTGCCGATCTCCACCACACAAATTCGGCACCCCCCGTAAGGGGAGAGGTTTTCCATATAGCAGACGGTGGGGATGTGAATCCCATACTGCCGGGCAGCCTGGAGGATGGTGTTCTCTTTCTCTACCCGGATCGACATGCCATCTAAAGTGATATTTACGGTTTTGCTTTCCATGTTTTACTCCTTTATTGCACCCGGACTGTAGCCGATACCCGAAGCTGACCTAATCACGATAAGCTCAGGCCCCATTTTTATTCTTCATTTAATTCCTGCCACACATACGATGTATTTAATTCTTTTCATTCCCTGAGAGTCCCCCCTACGCCATCTGTTTAAGATAAGGATATGGAAGCGACAGGGAGCGGAGAGAAAAGGTGTGTCTATTGTGGCCGGTATTACAGACCTGATCCAAGGGCCAGGAAAACACAGAGAAGTTGCAGGGATTCAAAGTGCAGGGCTAAGCGTAAACGGGAGGGCCAGAGGAAATGAACGTTGCCGGAGGGAAAAAGGCGGTGTGAGATACAAGATTCGATTGATCCATTGATCCGGCTGTTCTACGCTTGAGGCATGCGCTGGGCCCGGAGCTACTCCCTCATCGACCCCCAGATCTTTCAGGGCAGGTATCTCCATCGGTTGAGCCATGAATCGATGATCTTGTATCCCGCTATGGAAAAATGGAATCTTCCTTCAGAATCCTTGCAGGTTGTCGAATATAATCTCAATTCCAACAAGGCCAACTCTTTCTCGGTGACTATCGCGGAAGTTGAAGGAATCAAAGGCTACATTAAGGGAAGCGTCAAGGATATGCAGTCCCTTCTGAAAGATCCCGAGAATAATATCCCCTTGCCTGAAGATCAATCCACAAAAGTAGAAGATGAGCGGGTCATTGGCCGGTGCAACTTCAGGAAGGTGTGCAAAGGTTAGAAGAGCGAAATACCTAAGGTTTCTGAGCCAAGCCGAATTTTCCCATTGCACAATCGTTTAGGCTAACGGAAAAATGTAAACTCTTTGGGGATAAAAGAGTGGTCTACCACCTGCTGGGTGATGCTGTAATTATTTTGCACTTCTTGTGGATATTATTTATCTTGTTCGGATTGCTTATAGGGATTAAATATGGTCGGCTTATCTGGGTGCATCTTGGGGGACTGGTCTTTACCTTGATTCTAAATATCGGGGGCTGGTTTTGCCCCCTCACCTATCTGGAAAATCATCTTTACAGCCTCTACAGCCCCCAGCTCACTTATGCTGGATCTTTTATTGGCCAATACCTGCAAGAATTAATCTACCTGGATGTCGATGAGTCCTACCTTAGAATTGCTGCCGTGATCTGGGTAGCGATCAACATGGGCGGATACGTCCTCCTGTTTAAAAAAAGAAAATCTTTTTAGCGCCAAGCCAAGAGGCGAATATAATAATTTTTGGATTTTAAGCAGGTTTTTTTAATTCAGTTAGAAGTCCGTTAGAAGAATGGCACAAAAAAAGGGTCAGAAGATGCAGGAAGGCTTCTAACCCCTTGTTCCTGTTTCTCCGCTAATTTAATCTGGATTCCTCTTTTGCCGAGCGGCCAAAACCCAATTCCTTCCGCTGTTCTTTTCCCTTCTGCTCTTTGGTTTTAGCTTGGAGGTATTTCTTGAGCATATACCTAACTTCATTTTCTTCCTCAGGAATTTGAAGGTCAGCATTCTGGCTTAACCGATGTAAAAGGATTACTGGGTCCAAAATTTCTCCACAAATCACACAACGCCATCCGAAAAATGTATTACTTACTCCATAAAATTTTTCGGATATCATCTTGCCCCCGCAACGCAGGCATCGCACATCATTTTTTCCCAATTTTTCAAACTTCTTTCCAGTAGCCATAATAATCACTCCTTCCTAACCTCATATTTGTGATGCTTTATATTTTCCAAAGGTTCCCTGATAATAAATAAAAATGCCGAGAGCCGACTCTAATTCCTTCTTTTTCCCCCTTGCCAGAAAAACGTATTTTTTCTAAATTTCGGGCGAGGAAACCCTTTTCCCTTGTTCACCCACCCATTCCATATGACTATGCAAAAAAGCCTGCCAGAAGCCATTTTGGAGCGCTCGTTGGGCAAAATTTTTGATGTAGAACATTCCGTTTTTTGTAAAGTAAGAAGGTTGGATATTAAAAGGGAAAAGAGTTCCCTCCTTTTCCCCTTAATACCCTTAAGAATTGTTACCCCCCCGACTATTTATTTATCGGTTGTTAACCGCCTTTTCAACAGTTTTAAGCTTGTTTGCTTCCTGAGGATGAAGTGGGATACACATGCCTAACATTCATTTTCGACAATATGCCAGGAAGCGGCAAAAGACAATTTTCTCAATTTCTATTGCCAGGAAAAACATTAAAAATATTTGGCGTTGATGGGATAACCAAATTAGAATACGAAATGGATTATAATCGGTGGCACGATAAGGATAAATATAGGGTAAATTATAAACTGTACATAAATCGAAAAGCCCCTCAAAAAGGGTCCATCAATTTTTCAGATTTGCAATTTTTTTAATCGGACAGCGAACACGAACTCCTATAGAAGATATCGAGCAGTGCGTAATGTTTACTTTCAAATGGTAATCCTTGCCGCCGGACTATCTGAAACCGAATCCTTGTAGGTGTACTCATTGTTTTTGAAGGTGCGTAAGGTTGCTATCTCTCAACGGTTTTCAAATCCAACCTGACTGCGATATGCTGATTATTTATTGAACCGGCTATTTCCCTCGGGTGCCTTCTTGCGCCACATACTCCAGCATAGCCTTGAACAGGGAAGCGCTATGTCCCAGCTGTTGATAGGCTTCCTGAAACCAAAAACAGCATTTTTACATCGAAGATAAGGAGATTTGACGATTATTTCAGGAAGGAAAATTAGCAGGATGTAGCAATAGGGTAACAAGAAATAAAAAGCGATCCTATGTTTGAATCGCTATCATTTTGAAAAGGCCAACGAAGGGAAGAATCTCAAAAACTGGTATAAATATGGTATAAATCAAAAAAATAGGAGTTAGGATATTAAACCTAACTCCTTGTATTTATTGGAGCCGACGGGGAGAGTTGAACTCCCGACCAGCCGATTACGAATCGGCTGCTCTACCACTGAGCTACGTCGGCTCAATAAGAAGGTGAAAGGTGCAGGGTGAAAAGACAAGAGAAATAATAAGCAAAGAAAAAATTCATCAAAACTTGAACTCCAAACTGAAGACCACACTCTTGTCCTGGATGAAGGGTTTTCCGTCATCCGGTGTGAGCGTCGGGGATGGGTCTTTGGTGAAAAGATTGTTCACCTTGTCCGGATCGATGGTCTTGGTCACTAAACCCACGTTGGTATTCAGGCTGAAGGTGTACTTCTTTCTTAAGGTATAAATTTCCTGGCTGTTTTCCAGGCGGACGGCATAGGTTGCCTCGTTCTTCAGCTCTTCGCCGGGAATCTCCCCTTTGGTTTTTTCCAGGGTGATGGATTTGATGTATTTCAGGGGGATGGATTTTTCCTGGTTGTCCTTGGACCGTACCACAAGTTCATCGGAGCTGAAACGCAATAATCCTTCTACCGCCTCCCCCTGCCCGTCTTTGACTACGGCATAGATGCCCTTCTTTTCTTCCCCTGGCGGGGCAGTCTGGGGCTCCGCCTGGCTCAAGGAGGGAAGGAGCGCGATAAAAACGGACCATATCAAAATCAATCGTTTCATCAAAAGATCAACTCCCGGGAACATTTGAAGAGAATAAACTCGCCGCACTCATCCTCGCTAAAACACTTCGCGCACTCGGAATCCGCAGCCGCCTTCTCTAAGTG
>CAZIDC010000028.1:0-7112 GCA_964537885.1 uncultured Syntrophaceae bacterium
TTAAGTCGGTAAGGGTTCGCCGCCTGGCCCTCTGGGAAGGTACCTGATAGGCCGATTGCTCAATCGCCCGATTGATTGGCCCCTCTTCGCCCTGAAAGGCATTCACTCCCACAATGAGCCTCTGCCCCGCAGACTTTTCCATCTGGACCTTGAGCCGGCTCTCTTCCATCCGCTGCCTGAGCCAGCCGGAATTGAGGCAGCGCCACATCCCCCCCCGCTGATCTATCTCCTTGAGCATTTTGCCGGCCCTTTCCTCGATGGAATTGGTCAGCCATTCCAGGTAATAGGACCCGCCCAGGGGATCGGCCACTAAAGGCACGTTGGCTTCATGGGTAATGATGTGCTGGGAATCGATATTCAAAATGCGCGCCTCCCGGGAAGGAAGACCGATGGCCTCATCAATACTGGAGGCATCGATCGAATTAACTCCCCCCAGGACGCTGCTCAATATCTGCAGGGTAACTCGGGCGGCGTTGTTTAGAGGCTTTTGAGTCTGGAGGGAAAGGCCAGAGGTCCGAATGCCGATCCTGAGACTCATGGCCCTCGGCGTGGTCGCTCCCAAACGGTTCCTGGCAATCCGGGCCCACATCCTTCGGGCAGCCCGGAATTTCGCGATGCTCTCGAAGAAGTCCGATTCCGCATCGAGGGCGAATACCGTGGCCCCGATCTGATCAATCTTCAATCCCCTTTCTTTATCCAGATCCTCATAAACGGCTATGGCCGCACCCAGACATTCCGCCAGTTCCTGGATGGCGTTCATGCCGGATTGGCAGGGGTCCACCCCGTTGGGGGCGAAGGCTTTCCACTTGGGAGTAGTCGTGGCGCCGAATTCTATAAGGTCGAGGCATACCCGCCGGGCTATGTCATTGGAGAAGTCAGGGGATTCAAAAACCAGCCGAGATCGAAAAGGATCATTGATGTTGGATCCCCGCAGATTGGCGACGGAGAGCCCCTGATTCTCCATGAGGCCGATTAACAGGGCGTAAAAGAAGAGCGCGCTGGAAATGGAGCAATGGGCCAGCTCATAGTCGATATCCTCCAGCGGCAGGCCCTCAAGCATCTTTTCATAAGTATCCAGGGCGTAGGTGGAAAGCCCCCCGCAGAGCATACTATTCCAGGCGGAGGGGTGATCCGGGTCCAGCCCGGCCAGGGTGGGCGCATCCGCCACCAAGCGCAGACCCGTCTGGCCCGAAGCAATGTAGTCCCTGAATCCCCGGTTCGTTTCTTCCGGGGTACTGAAGCTGACAATAAATGATTTCAGCCACAGCCTCTGGCGATACATTTGGGGATAGATCCCCCGGGTATAGGGATATTCCCCCGGATCCATCAAGTCTCTTTCATAAGCGAGATTTTGGAGGTCGTCTGGGCTATAGAACGCCTTTACCGGGATCCCGCTTTGCAATTCAGTCCGAATGATAGATCCGTATCCGCGATCCAGGACGATTTTCTCCGGCCTGGGTTCTTCACCCATCTCTTATCCTCCAGCAAACTGGCCTGCCCATGCGCTGTGATTTTTGGCCAAGCCAGTCACCAGGGTTAAAGCGTTTCTTTGGCATGGATGGTGTGTTCCACTTCTATCCCGTTATACAGGGAATAAGTGATGAGACAGCCTTTCTCCATGACCTTGCGGCATCTTTCCAGCACCGGCAGGTCTTCAGGATCCACCTCCGCATCGATTTCGATCCGGATGCGACTTACCCGCGTGCGGTGGTAGTCATCTTCCTCTTTTTCCGCGATGGCCCTTCCTTTTATAGACTTGAAATCCACTCCCCGGACTTGGAGGGCCGAACCCAAAGTGGAGGCGAAGCAATAAAGGGCCGAGGCCAGCAGGAGCCTGGCCGCTGTGCCGGCCCTCTGCGCGGCGGGAATCCCCGTATAATCGAGGGAAATATCCGCCAGGAAGGGAGAGCCCAGAGAAAGAGTGTGAATATCCTTCCCCTGGCATTGATACCGGACGACAACGCTTTCCGCTGAATCCACCATGGCGTTCCTTTCGGGTGGCAGAGTCTGCTTAGGGAGGCCACGATTCCTTTGCCTACGCGCCACGCATCTGCGAGGAAATCTGCAATTAGGCGCAATCGTGCTTATCCCACGGGTTCCTTTCGCCCCGGGCCAAGGCCTTCTCCATGCTCTCCAGGCTTTTTTGCAGGTCTTCCACCTGGTTCTGTTTGAAATTGGGATCCCTGAACATCTGGTAGATGACCGCTCCTTCCACATCTTTAGGCATAGGCCAGTTCATGAGATGGCAGATGGTGGGAACGATATCGGTCAGCCACATCGTTCTTTTCAGGCGATAGCCTTTCTTGATTCCAGGCCCATAAACAATCATGATGGAACGCTGATTTCCCTGGCCCAATTCGGCAGCCGGAAGCTGCTGCCCGTGCTGGGCGCCATACTCCGGATTCAGGGCATAGACCACGTCGCCCACGCGGTCGCCCCAGAGGCCCAGGATGCGGGCGTCCTTTTTGGTCAAGGCCAGGGCGACTACCCGTTTTCCGCTCCGGGGGTCCTTGTAGTCATAGAGGGCATCGATAATCTGTCTTTGAACCTTCTCGTAATCCCCGGGCTCGACGATCCCCTGCGGGTCCCGTCCCTTCAGATTGATATAAATATGAATGTCCCTCTGGGGTACGGCCTTGGTCTTTTCCCAGTCTACCGCGTAACGGGAATGATCCGCGAGCAACTCACGGCCCTCTGATTCCTTCTTGGGCTCCTTGAGCACAGCCAGGCCGGCGGGGACCAGGGCTTCGAAGGGATTAAAGGCGGGGCCGTCGGCCATGGCTCCATGGTCCGATACCAGCATCATGAGGGTGTCCTTCCCGGCTGCTTCCATGATCCTGCCGATCATTTTATCGAGACTTTGATACATGCGGCGCTCGGCATTCAGCGCCGATTCCCTTTTTTTCTCATCCTTTTGGGTCAGGGAATCGAGATCGGTCATGGCGGCGTGGTAAAACCAGTCGGGAGCGTGGAAATGCATGGTAAACAAGTCCCAGGGATTTTGCGTCAAAAGATGGGTGGCCACGTCGGCCAGCCAGATGTTATGAAAGTGGTTTACTTCCATGTAAGTGTCCATGTCTATGAGATTCAGCGAGTAGGCGATATAGCCCCCGTTGAAAGCCATCAGGCCTTCCTCCGAGCGAATCTCCTTGGATATCTCCGGAGGGTAGCAGTAATCGTCGTCCTCGATTCCCAGGGCCGAAAGATAAAGTCGGAATCCATCGGCGTCGTCCGTGAGTTCAACCAGTTTGCCCCGGAAATGCACTTCTTTCACCGCGCCGCTGGCCAGCTTTATAGGGGCGTAGATTTTTTTGCTCCATTCTCCCAGAGAAAGGGTGAAGAAGGCTTCCTGGAAATTCTTGCTCGGGGAGAGAGTAACGCGGTCATAGCCTTTCCCGGCCGAATCCTGGACGAGCAAATACCAGATAATGGGGTCGACCGTGTATTTGCCGCTCCCGATGCGCAGCCTGAACTCCGCTTCCAGGTCCCCTTCGCCTGGCGAGGGCGGGGCGTTCTTCCATCCTTCGGCTTCCCCAAACTCGACCCTGCGGGAAAGGGGCAGGGGGCGGGTCGAGATCATCTGTTCGCTGCAAAATCCAACCTTGGAATTGATAAAAAGCAGATCGTCGCCGGCACGCCATTCGTTGGGAGTTAACCCCGCGCCGCCTACCACAATGCCCTTCTTGAGGCGGGGGGGCCAGGAACAGGGATAATTAAAGACGATGGACTTGCGGCCGGCCTTCTCGATGGCTTCCCAGATGTATTCCGCCTGGCAGTCTTCGGTCGTAAAGCCCTGATGGACTTTGTCCAGCGGATCCCCGGGACGGTGGACGTGAAAGTCCGTAATTCCATGGGTTCCGGGCCAGGTCCCGGTAACAATGGTGGTCCAGTTCGGAGGGGTGACGGTCGGGTAGGGGACCAGGCAGTTCTCGGCGAATACTCCGCCTTCGATCAATGTATTAATGTTAGGCAAAGTGCCTTCCCGAGCATATTTATCTATCCGAACGGGCTGGGCTGCATCCAGCCCGATGACCACTACCTTTTTGGGTATTTTGGCCATTTCTCCTCCTTCTTGATTTTTTTCGCCTGCTTTGGGCGGTTCATTCTATCTTGCGCACTTTAACCCCGATCGCTTCCAGAAGGGCTGCCGTCTCTTTGACGTATTTCTCCAAAATGGGAGGGAGGTCCCGGTAGCCAATATAGCCCGGGGAGGCCCCCACCTTCTTAATAAAATCCGCCCACTCCGGTGTCTCCAGCGCCTTCTTAAAGGCGTCATGCAAAGTGACGACGACCGCCTCCGGTGTGCCTTTGGGAGCGATCACGATATTGGTGAACATCGTCCCGGCGACATCGTACCCCAGCTCGCGAATCGCCGGGGCATCCGGGTAGTAGGGAGTACGTTCCGCTTCGACCGTGGCCAAAACCCGGACCTTGCCTGCGGATACCTGCTTGGTTACATCCCCGGATATGGTCATGGAGGCCCGGATATGCCCTCCCAGCAGGGCGGTCACGTTGGGCTGGGAGCCTTCAAAGGGGATGTGGCGAAATTTCAGTCCCGTGGCCTTCATGATCTGCAAGAGACCCACATGGCCCCAGGAGTAATCGCCCGCCGAGCCGACAGTGACTTCCCCGGGGTGTTGTTTGGCGTACTCGAAGAACTCCTGGACGTTCTTCCAGGGGGAGTCGTTCCGCACCGAAAGGATCCAAGAACTCCTAAGGGTTTGAATGATCGGTATCAAACTTCGATGGCTGTAGGGGAGATCTTTCACCAAAGGATGAATCAGGATCGGTGCGGTGGCGGAATAGACCAATGTGTAACCGTCGGGTTTCCCTTGCAGGGCCTCGGCCGTTCCTATGCTGCCCGCCCCCCCCGGCTTGAAGACCACCTGGATCGGATGGGGAAGAAATTTTTTTTGAGTGATGATGCCGGCAAGCTGCTGGGCCGAGATGCCTGTCGCTGACCCGGCGGGAAAGGGCATGACCATGGTAATGGGCTTTCGGGGGTAATCCTTTTCAGCGGCTTGCGCCATGGGAACTGCCAGGGTTAACGATAGAAGAATCAGGAACGCGCCTACCATTGAAACCGTATTGGACCTTCTCATCAGCTTGACCTCCTATTGAAGGATAAGGCCATTGGCATGGCCTGGGGATGCGAGCCCACGGCTTGCGCCGTAATAGATTCTATGTTTCCCGTCCATGTTCCTCTCCCCTGGAGAATTTGAAGGCTCCATGAAAAAGCCACCATCCCAGCGCAATGGCGAGCGGCAGCAGGGCAATCGTTAATGAGATTGGACGGGTCACAAAAATGGAGTAATCCCCACCCGAGATGGAAAGGGACTGGCGGAAATAAGTCTCCACTTTGGGACCTAAGACGATCGCGAGGACCAGGGGGGCAAGATCGTAGCCCCGGGCGCGCAGCACGTAGCCAAGCACACCCGAAAAGACCAGTACCCATACGTCCACGGAACTGCTGTTTACCGCGTACACTCCGATCAGACACAAGATGGCCACGACGGGCAACAGAATTTGCGCCGGAGTGCGCAGGACGGAAACAAAAAGGCCCACCAGGGGCAAGTTCAAAAGGACCAGCATCACATTGCCAATGTACATGCTGGCGATAAAAGTCCAGAAGAGATCCGGATTTTCCTGAATGAAAGTCGGCCCCGGCAGGATTCCCCCTATGATCATCGCCGCCAGAATCAGGGCCATGGGAGGAGCAAAAGGGATGCCCAGAGCCATTAAAGGAAGAAAGGCGCTCCCGGCGGCCGCATTATTGGCCGCTTCGGGACCGGCAACCCCTTCCACCGCACCGTGTCCAAATTCCGAACTTCTTTTGGAGAGCCTTTTCTCCAGCGCATAGGAAGAGAAAGAAGAAATGACCGCAGCAGGGCCGGGGACCAGCCCAATAAAGAAGCCCAGGAATGATCCGCGGACCACGGGGCCGACGGACCGAGAAATCTCTGTTCGGGAGGGGAGCAATTCCCGCAGAGCTACCCGCCGGATCCTCACCTGGGAGGAGGAGCTGGTTACGATGTTCAGAACTTCGGAAATGCCAAAGAGGCCCATAGCCACAGGGACGAAGTCAATCCCTTGCGACAAAGGCAGGAAGCCCAGGGTAAAACGCTGATTTCCGGTGACGGGATCCATCCCGATCATTGAGATCATCATGCCCACCAGAACCATCAGCAGCGCTTTGGCTTTGGAGCCGGAAGATATGTAGGTCAGTACGGCCAGGCCGACGGAGGTGAGGCTGAAATATTCCGGAGGGCCAAATTTGAGGGCGAAATCCGCTAGGAGAGGCGCAAAAAGCATCAGGCCCAAAACACTCAACGTCCCGGCGACAAACGATCCGGCAGCCGCGATGAAGAGAGCTGCCCCAGCCCGGCCCTTCTGGCACATTTGGTACCCGTCAATGCAGGTGACTACGGAAGTGGATTCGCCGGGCACGTTGAGCAGAATGGACGTCGTCGAGCCTCCATACATCGAACCGTAGTAGATGCCGGCGAAAAAGATGAGGGCATGAAGGGGAGTCATGCCAAAGGTGGTGCATAGCAGGAGGGACATCGCGCCCAGCGGACCAATGCCGGGAAGGACCCCCACCAGGCTTCCCAAGGCAACCCCTATAAGGGCAAAGAGCAGATTATCCAGGGCCAGTGCCTGGGAAAATCCGGCGATTAGATTCCCAATGACTCCCATGGACTTCCTTAGGAAGGATTATTTGAAAAACCCCTCCGGGAATTTTTGACCTAACAAAAATTCAAACAAAAAATAGCCCGCGGCAGCAGTAAGCACCGCTCCCGCGAGGGCATTTTTCGAGGAACGTAGACCGCAGATTCGCAAAAGGGCTGCCATGGCCGCACCTGTGCACACCCAAAAACCGACCAGGGAATTCAAGGCTGCAAAGGCGATTAAGGTTCCCATGATGCCATAGACCCGGCCCAACGAACGGGGTCGTACCTGCGCCTCCTGCTGCGCCGCAGGAACCTCTTGCCAGGTCATGCGCCCTCGTTTCTGCCAAAGACACAGCCCGGCGGTCAGCCCCAGTCCCAAGCCGATCAACAACGGGAAGAAACCCATGCCGGGATTCTTGACGCTCCCTAAGTCGTAGCGCG
>CAZIDC010000028.1:7140-14023 GCA_964537885.1 uncultured Syntrophaceae bacterium
GATCAGCAGGGACCCAACAGTTACTCGATCATTGGCCATTCGGGCGCCTCTTTCCCCGGCTCATTCCGCCACAATGCGGCCGTTTCATTCTTCTATTGCCGGCCTTTCATCGACGATCGGTTGGGCCTTTAGTTGGCGCTCCGGATCGAAGATCGAGAGCCGGTCTACAAAGTGTACCTGAGGAGAAATCTCTAAAGCCCGCAGGATGCGATTCTGGATCAAAGTTTTTATTTTTTCCGGCTCCGAAACTTTCTTGCCCAGCGCCGCTCTGACGATGAGCCGGTCCATGGAAAGAGGATCCTGGAGATCTTCCTTGGATAAAATGATCTGATACTCATCTACCTCTTGAAACTCCCCGAGGACCTGATGGATGATTTCGGGGTTGACGAGAGTGCCTTTCAACTTGACCAAGTCTTTGGTCCTGTAGGGCATCTTGACAAGATGTTGATCCTGACGCCCGCATTGGGGACAAGTGCCGTGGCTGATTGCGCTGCGATCCCCTACGAGGTAGCGCAAAAGAACGGTTCCTCTCCGATTCAAATGCGTAATGGCCACATGTCCTTCATGCCCGTCAGGGAGTCTTTGGCCATTCGCGGGGTCCACAATCTCAAAGAAGACAAAATCAGAAAGGATATTATGCCAAGATCCGTACGGGCGGCATTCCGCGATCGTATACTGAAGTTCGGTACATCCGTAATTACTTAGGATCTGGACGTCGCCGGCCCCCAGGGCCTGAAGCCTTTGGCGCAGGTCCTCGCGCATGATTCTGGGCGTGCTCTCGCCGATGGCGAAGACCAGGCGGACGGAAGAATAGTCCTTTTGCAATTCTTGGGCGCGCATGAGGACCCTGCGGATAAAACTGGAAATTCCCCTCAAAATTGTTCCTCGATAATGCTCGATTACCTCTACACACCAGTCCAAAGGATTGGTAATGGGAAATTCTTCATAACGGGCACCGGGTAAAGCGTTGACCACCGGGATAGAGCCTGGCCAGCCGATCATGTAGGAATTTCTGAAGCCGATATGGGGCACCATGGGAAAAGGGAAAAGATTGATAAAAAGATCCTGGCCGGGGCGGATATCATAGAAGCGGTAAGTGCGGATAAATTGCTCCAGGAGCCCCGAAATATCATGGGCGGTGTTATAAAAAGGAGTGGGTTGACCGGTCGTCGTTCCCGTCGTATAGGAAACATCGTAAAGGACTTTTTCATAGGGGCTTCCATCGGCAAAATTCAACCGAAAAGCCTCCGGTTGTTCCATGTATGTTTGTTTGGTGGTCAGGGGGAGCTTGAGGAGATCGTCTAAGTTTTGAAAGTCGTCGAGCCGAAGGCCGTTCTCACGAAATAGTTTCTGGTAATAGGGATGGCCTTTAAAGCAGAGAACCATTTGTCGGCGCAGATTGCGATTGGCCACTTCTTTTTGTTCCTTCCAACCTCGGGTTTCGATCAAAGATCCTTTATGCAAAATGCGGCTGGCCAGTGATGTAAAAAGATCTTTTTCCATTGATCCTTGCTCCTTTTTCTAGACCTAAACTCTACCGACCCCTGTGAATATACCACTTCCAGATTCATGACTCTTCTAAGAGAAGGGGTTTCTCCCCAGGGCGGCCCCGATCGCCTCCATCCCAGCAGTAGATGTAATGTTATTGAAATTTATTTCCGGAGGCTTGCTGGACATGTCCAGGGCGACCAGAATGTGACGATACTTCTCGGAGTTGATATGCCGGTCCAGATCATTTTGGCTCTCCCAGACCTCTTCAAAGACGATAAGGTTTTCGTTCTCCAAATCCTGGTAAAGGCGGCAGCCGAGACACCCGGGCTCAACCTTAATCGGGCCGAGAAGACCCCGGAAGATATCCAAGACCTTTTTGCGATTCTCAGGAAGCAAGACCATCCTGATCGTGGCAATAACTAAATGTTTTTTTTCCTTACCCCTGGGCAAAGGGAAATACCTTCCTTTCCTGCAAGTCATGTGGCCGACGATCTACACCTATCCATGCTCTATTCGTGCCAAAAAAGAGAAATTAGGTGGAAACCGCTAAGAATTTAAAATTTAAAGGCTATTTTAGAGAGGGATGCAGTGGGTAGATAGGAGAGAGGGAAGATAAGCACGATATTTCGTGACGATAACGATATATAGGGAAAAAATAATTAGTTCGCAGGTCGTTTTAAGCCCAGTTTCTTCATCTTTGATTCCAGGGTCGTAGGTTTGAGGCCAAGGAGGGTGGCCGCTCCCCCGCAGCCACTGACCCGCCAGCGGGTTTTTTGTAGAACAGAGGTGATGTGTCTTCGGCTTGATTCCTCCAGCGTCAGGTCTTGAAATCCCGCCATGGCTGAAGATTCCGGGATCTGAACCAACAGGGTTTTTTCTCGACTCACGATCATCCCCCGCTCGATCACGTTTTTGAGTTCTCTGACGTTTCCCGGCCAGGAATAGCGCTGCATTGCCTCAATGCACTTTCGCGGAATCACCTCGATTCTCTTCCCCATGGTCTCCCCGAAGAACCGGAGAAAAGCCCACACCATAAGAGGAATATCTTCAGGACGGTCCCGTAAAGGGGGAACGCACACGGGAAAGACATTCAACCGGTAATAAAGGTCCTGCCGGAATCTTCCCTCCTGTACCGCCCGGGCCACATCCCTGTTCGTGGCGGCGATGACCCGCACATCTACGCTGATGGTCTTGGAACTTCCCAATCTTTCAAACTTGCCGTCCTGAAGGACGCCGAGCAGCTTCACCTGCAACTCCAAAGGGAGATCACCAATCTCGTCCAGAAAAATGGTCGACTTATCGGCTATTTCAAAACGCCCGGTCTGTTTGCAGAGAGCACCGGTATAGGCTCCTTTCTCCCGTCCAAACAATTCGCATTCCAGAAGGGTAGAGGGCAGAGCGGCACAGTTGACCTTCACCATGGGCCTGTCCTTACGCCGACTCTGCTTGTGGATGGCCCGGGCAATCAGTTCCTTCCCCGTACCCGTTTCTCCCGTGATCAGAACGGTAGAATCGGTTTGGGCCACCCTCTCGACCTGGCTCAAAATTCCCTTTATGGCTTCGCTCTGGCCAATAATTTCCTCATAAGAATATTTCAGCTTTATTTCTTCACGGAGATTTATATTCTCTTTCTCTAGGCGCTCTTTGAGTTGCTTGATCTCGGTGAAAGCATTTTGCAGCTTGACTTCCCCCCGCTGGCGCACCAAGGCATTGGCAAAAATTTCTCCCACGATCCGGAGCCTTGGGATAAGTTCCCTCGGCCAAATCCTTTCTTTCCAGACCGTTCCGAAACTGATCCATCCCAAAATGGATCCGCCCACCATCAAAGGCAGGGTCAGATGTGACTTGATACCCTCGCATAGGAAAAATTGTTTCTCATTCACGGCCTCTTGCGGGAGATCCTCGATCCGGGAAAACATCCAATATTCGTTGCGCAGCACTTTGTGGGCCCGGTTCCAAGGGAAATGAGGCTTGAGATCGATCGTCGGAGGGACCGGCTTAACTCCTTCGGCTGCCCAGGAATGGGTGATATGTACGATAGACATATCTTCGGAAAATTGAGCCAGATTCCCCCGATCGACTGCCAAAAAATTAACCAATTTCTTCAGGCTGGCAATGATTTCTTTGTCCACCTCACTAGCCGGCAAATTAATGAAACGAGTGGATAAATCCGAGAGTAATCTCTCAAACAGCAAGAGATCCCAAAGGGGTTCGTCCTGCCGGTCCGTACCGGGCGGGTTGCTAAAAAGTTGCCCTTTGCCCGACTCACTCATGGTGATCCATCCGACTTACCAGGTTGTTAATCTGAATTTAGGGACCGCTGTTAAATTACCCGCCCGACTTCCGCCCCCTCCCGGATGACCGCCAGGGCATCTCTCGGTTCTACGCAGTCGCCAATTTGATAGAATTCCTTAACCAGGCTCTTGATCTTCTGGCCAAGTTCATTTTTTGCTTGCACGCCCGTGGCCAGTACCACGGTGTCCGCCTCCAGGAAGACCAGGTCGTTTTGAAAATCTATGTAAACTCCGTTCTTCCTGATTTTCATAACGAGGCAGTTGGGATAGAGATAGACCCCTTTTTGCAGCAAGCGGTCATGCAGCGTAAGATAGACGTTGCGCTCCGCATCCCGACCCAGGTTGCCCCAAGGATTGCTTCACTCAATTTTAAGTCTACCACAAAATGGATTCCAGGGATAGCAGAAGATACCGCATGTCGTCAGGTCGAAATGGACAGATTTTTCTAAGCTGAGTTTGCAACCTGACACTGGTCCGGGCTTTTGTTGTTAGGGTTAAGATTGTATTGCTTCCTCCGTTCCAAGGTCAACCGTTTTTTCTCTTTTCTCTGCTGTAAAATCGCCTCCTTTCTCCCCGCATACACATCGTTGGGGGACACATTATCGAGCGACTCGTGCGGGATGCGGTTATAAGTGGCGATGGTCTTATCTACGACCTTTTTGAGTTCATCGGGAGAACAATAGACGACCAGGCACAACTTCTCCTTAATCCTGCGGTTGAACCGCTCAATCTTCCCCCGGCTTTGAGGATGATAGGGGGTGCCGAAGATGTGTTTGGTAGCCGGGTTCCCTCTCAAGATTGAAGGCGACGTTTTTCTGCTTCTCCCTTTTCAAGCGGGGGGGCATGATTTTTTCCCCGTAAGCAAAGCTCTTTGACCGGTAATTCCGCCGTCCTTGCTCGAAGCAACTCACAGGGATGACGATTTCGGAAAGAGCAGCAATGAGGAAGGAAGCATTGACAATCCGGTTCCGCTTGGCACCGATGAGTTCTTCCCCACGTTTTTGGGGTCATTTTTGGGGTCAGGCAACGGTAATAGCGTGCCCAGCGAAGGGCTGCACGCGCTTGCGGGTGGAAGTCCCGCCGGGGTAAAAGCCGGGAGCCCTGTAGCTTGGATGGCAGGAGGTGATGGAAACGTTGCTTTTTGAAGCCCATCGACAAAGCCCCGTATAGCGGGGTGAGCAACTATCTGGGTCGTAACGGAAGTGAACGTAGGTGTAGCCTCGTAATTGTCGAGTTCCACTGGCCGAGCCTCTTGTTACAGTCGAAGGCAGCATCCTTGTACCGAGACCGGCAGAGAAGGGTACGAGGGCGGTGGCGGGGTATCAGCGGCGACACGGATAGAGAGGCGTGGGGTCAACTGGGGAAACCCTTCTCGTCCCTGTTGGAAACGACAGGAGCGTGGTAAGCCCTATAAGTCGGGAGACGAAGTGGGCTGAGAGGCGAGGGGGTGGCGGATGAGCCCGGAGTAGTGATGAGGGGAGGGACAACATAACCCTTCCGGAGCGAAGGGGCTCTGCTGTGGCTCACATCTTTTGACACAAGGCGAGGCAGGGAAGCATGATAAAAGCTTCTATCAGTCTGCAGGAGCTGAGGCGAAAGATATACATCAAGGCGAAGGCCGATAAGCAGTGGCGGTTCTGGGGATTGTACGGTCATATCACCAAGCCAGAAGTCCTTCAGGAAGCATACCGGTTGGCAAAGGCCAACAAGGGAGCCCCCGGCATCGACGGAAGGAGTTTTGATGACGTTGAGCAGGAGGGGTTGGAAGGGTTTCTGGAGGGGATACGGCAGGAACTGCTGGAGCAAACGTACCGACCGAGGCCCAATCGGCGGGTGGAGATTCCGAAGGGGAATGGGAAGACCCGTCTGCTTGGGATACCGACGATCAAAGACCGGGTGGTTCAGGGAGCGGTCAAACTCATTTTGGAGCCGATCTTTGAGGCGGACTTCAAAGGATGTTCTTACGGATATCGGCCCCGGCGGAGTGCTCATCAGGCATTAGACCGGGTGACCGTGGGAATCCTTCGGGGGCTGACGCGGGTAGTAGATGTAGACCTGAGCGGTTATTTTGACAACATCCGGCATCATCTTTTGCTTAAGAAGGTAGGCCGGCGGGTGCAGGACGGTGAGGTGATGCACCTGCTCAAGCTTATCCTGAAGGCAAACGGAAAGAAGGGGGTACCGCAGGGGGGGATTATTTCTCCCTTGCTGTCGAACCTATATCTGAACGATGTGGATGAGATGATGGAGCGGGCGCGGGAGGTCACGCGGCGCAAGGGCTATGAGAACATGGGCTTTGTGCGCAGTGCCGACGACATGGTCATCTTAGTTCATGGGCATCCCAGCGAGGACTGGCTTTTGCGGGCAGTCCAGAAACGGCTGATGGAGGAGTTGGAGAAGCTCCAGGTGCAGATGAACGAGGAGAAGACCACGGTGGTGAACCTCAAGGAGGGTGGTTGTTTCAGTTTCCTGGGGTTTGACTTCCGGCTCAATCGGAACCGCAAGGGGCAGACCTACGTCAGTAAGACACCCCGGAAGAAGAAGCGCAAGGAGATCGGAGAGAAGGTGAAGGCCGTACTCAAGGCCAACTGGAACCAGCCGCTGCAGGAGGTGATCCAGGCCGTAAACGCGGTGGTGCGGGGTTGGGTTAATTATTTTCGGATTGGCAATAGTACCCAGACCTTCAATGTGGTTCGGGATGAGATCGAGCGGAAAGTACGCAAGTTTGTCAGTAAGCGGCAGAAGCGCCGCGGCTTCGGCTGGAGGCGGTGGAGTAGGGAAGAGATTTACCAGAAGTGGGGACTGTACCGGGATTATCGGATACAGTATCTTTACCCGAAAGCGGCCCCGGCCCGATAGGTCCCATAACCCTTGATGCGAAGAGAGCAGGAAAGCCGTATGAGGGAAAACCTCACGTACGGTTTGACGAGAAGGTGCTGGAAATAGGGTATGGTCGAGATCCTGTGACACTCTCAGAGGAAACGGAGAGAAACGGGGAACACAAACTTCGACCTGCAGCCACTACGCCAGTGCTTTACTCTACAGGTATTGAGGGAAACTGGCCTATGATTTGGAAAGTCGGCTTGAGGAAGGCTTAA
>CAZIDC010000029.1:0-13901 GCA_964537885.1 uncultured Syntrophaceae bacterium
CAAGTTCCTTTTTCTTTTCCGCCATTAAAGTCACATCTTTCTCCTTTCTCCGGTAGTTGTCCAAATTCTCCACCCTTCAATCATGAAAAACCCGAAGGATACGCAAAACTAGTGGAGGCTCTGTAGGGAGGGCGCCTTCATCCATCCGGGATTCCGCAATGGCCAGTAGCTGATCCGCACCGTGTAAAAGCCTGACTTTCTGGCCGCCCTTCAACCAGTCCCAATCGCCTGGGGGAAGGTCGCTGAGGTGCAAAGGCCGCCCTTGCCGCACCCTTTCAGCAACTTCCTTTTCCACTCTGATTTCGCTTGCAATATCCACCCCGTCCTTCAGGGGAATGATTTGATCGCCGGCTTTCCCTTGTTCCACCAGCTGGGTTAGATCATCCAAACTCAAGGCTTGCTCGAGGCTGAACTTTCCCGAACGAACCCGCCGCAGATCAACCAGATACGCGCCGCATCCCAGGGCCCGGCCGATGTCCGCCCCCAGGGCGCGCACATAGGCCCCTCTCCCGCAGGTAAGGCTAACGGTGGCCAAGGGATAAGAAAAATCTTGCAGGCCAAGAGAATGAATGACCACTTCCCTTGCCCGCAGGAGAGGCTTTTCTCCCCACCGAGCCCGCTTATAAAGGGGGAGACCCTCCTGCTTGATCGCTGAAAAGAGCGGCGGAACCTGACGGATCACCCCTCGAAAGCGCTTTAAAACTTCCTCGATTTCCTGCCGTGTGCAAGAGAACCCTTTGCTTTCCGCGACAATCTCACCGTCGGCGTCGAGGGTATCGGTCTCCTGGCCTAATTTCATCGTAGCGATGTATTCTTTTATCCCCTCCAGGTTGAACGGAACCAGTTTGGTTCCTTCGTTGAGATAAATCGGCAGCACTCCGGTGGCCAGGGGGTCGAGTGTCCCTCCGTGGCCGGCCTTCTTAATACGGAGAATCTTCCGCACCCGCGCGACCACATCGTGGGAAGTCCACCCCTTGGGTTTATCAATGACCAGTACTCCATTCAAAGAGCAGCCTTCACCCGTTCCAGGACCCTGGCTCTGACTTTGCCCAGATTTCCTTCTACGGTGCAACCGGCGGCATTCGGATGCCCACCCCCCTGAAACTCTTTGGCGATGCGGGCCACGTCCACATTCCCCCGCGAGCGCAAACTGACCCGGTATTTCTCCGGCTCCATTTCCCGGAAAAGCAAGGCAACTTCCGAGCCTTTCAGGGAGCGGGGGAAGTTGATGAAATCCTCCGTCAGGGCCGATGAAGCTCCGGTTTGTTTCATCATCCGCTGCGTAACGACAACGGAACTGATCCGGCCGCCATCGGCCGCCTCTAAGGTCTCCAGGACTAAGGGTAAAAGACGAAGCCGGGCCAGCGGCTGGGTTTCGTAAATTTTCTCCGCCACCTTCCATGGGTCCACCCCGGTTAGAAGACATTTCCTGGCTACGGCGAAGGCCTTCGGCGAGGTGTTGGAATAATGGAAAGACCCTGTATCCGTCAGAATACCCGTGTAAATGTTCTCAGCGATCGCCCGGTTCATCCCTACCGGAAGGACGCGGAGAAGTTCAAAAATCATCTCGGCCGTTGAGCTGGCCTTGGGGTCCACCCAGTTGATGTCGCCAAAATAGCTGTTGCTGATATGGTGATCGATGTTGATGATCTTGCCAATCCCTTGGACCCTGGTGAATTCGACGCCCAGGCGCGCTTTATCGCCGCAATCCAGGGCGAAGGCGGCGTCGAACCCCTCGCCTTCCGGAGCCCAATGGATGATTTCCTCCGCTCCCGGAAGGAAGCGCAGCGCCTCGGGTGTGGGATCCTGGTTCAAGACTTTGGCTTCTTTGCCCATGCCGGTCAGGGCCAATTGCAGCGCCAGTACCGACCCGATGGCGTCTCCCTCCGGGTTTTCGTGGGCGGAAATTAAGAAACGCCGGCTCGTCCCAACTTCTTCAGCGATCTTCCTTAGGGTCTCCGCTTTTTTCATCTTTGATCGTTTGGAGGAGGCGGTCAATTTTACTCCCGTAATCGAAAGAATGGTCCACCTTGAATAACAGGTCGGGGATATACCGAAGCCGCAGCTCCTTCCCCAGCCTCTTCTTGATGTATCCCGCGGCGCTCTCCCATCCGTGAAGGGAAGCTTCTTCTTGGGAAGGATTCCCCCGGGCGCTGAAGAAGACCCTGGCCAGTTTTAAATCGTCGGTTACTTCCACATCGGTGATGGTTACCGATTCCAGGCGCGGATCGTTCAGGTCCTTGAGGAGCATCTCGCTGATGATCTCCTGGATCAAATCGCCGACCCGGTCCGATCGTTTATAAAGCATAATCTTTCTAAAAATTAATAATTTCGATCTGCGAGTCGCCTACATCCGTGAGTTGGGTGTCCTCGATAAAATGGATCACCTGATCCAACGTGGAATTAACCCTTGGCCGATCATTCCCAACCGCACAAATCCCCAACACCGCCTTCTGCCAAAGGTCTTGGCCTTCCACCTCCGCAATCGCGATGTTGAAACGCTTCCTTACTCGCTGCACGATGCTGCGGAGAACCTGGCGCTTTCCCTTTAGAGAAAAATTTTCATGGAGAAAAAGCTCCAGCTGGCATACGCCGATGACCATTTTTCCCCTCGCCTTTACAATTGCGCCGTAACCTTTTCGACCACGTACGACTCGATGATGTCATTAACCTGGAAATCCTTGAACCCCCCAACAGTGATCCCACAATCGAACCCGGAAGCCACCTCTTTGGCATCATCCTTCAGGCGTTTCAGGGAAGAGATATCCCCCTCGTAAACCAGCTTACCTTCCCGGACTACATGGGCGCGGGAACCACGGATGATCTTTCCCTCGTAGACCATGGAGCCGGCCACCACGCCAATGCGGGAGATATTGAAGATCTGGAGCACCTTGGCCCGGCCCATCAGTCGTTCTTCGTATATAGGCTCCAGGAGTCCCTCCATGGCCTTGCGAACATCGTCTAAGGCGTCATAGATAACGGTATAGATGCGAATATCAATCTTCTCCTGTTCGGCCAGGGTTTGGGCTTTGGGTTCCGTTTTCACGTTGAACCCCAGGATGATGGCTTCCGAGGCCGAGGCCAGCATGCAGTCCGATTCATTGACGGCCCCCACGGATGAGTGGAGGATACTCACCTGGACGGCCTCGGTGCTGAGCCGGTTCAGGGCCTCGGTCAGGGCTTCGATGGACCCTTGCACATCCGCCTTGAGGATCAGGTTCAAATCCTTGACAACGCCCTTCTTCATTTTTTTGTAAAAATCTTCCAGGGTCACCTTGGAAGTTTTGGAGAGTTCTGTCTCGCGCTGTTTGAGCAACCTTTGGGTGGCCAGTTCTTTGGCCCGGCGCTCATCCGTGATGACCACGAAAGAATCGCCCGCGTTGGGTACGCTGGAAAACCCGATCACCTCCACGGGCATAGACGGCCCGGCGTTTGCAATCTTTTCGCCGCGGTCGTTGATCATTGCCCGAACGTGCCCGAAGTGCGTGCCGGAAACGAAGGCATCGCCTACATGCAAAGTTCCGTCCTGGATGAGTACTGTGGCCACTGCCCCCCGTCCCTTATCCAGCTTGGCTTCGATGATGGCCCCGGTCATAGGCCGATTGGGATTGCCTTTCAACTCCAGCATTTCTGCTTGAAGCAGGATCATCTCCAGGAGTTCCTTCAGACCGGTTTTTTGCTTGGCGGAGATCTCGGCGAAAATGGTCGGCCCGCCCCAGGCTTCGGGGACAAGCCCGTACTCGGTCAGGGCTTGCTTGACCCGTTCGGGGTTGGCGGTGGGTTTATCAATTTTATTGATGGCCACGATCAAGGGGACCTTGGCCGCCTTGGCGTGATTGATGGCCTCGACGGTCTGGTTCATAACCCCATCATCGGCGGCCACCACGAGGATGACGATGTCGGTGACCTTCGCCCCCCGGGCCCGCATG
The DNA here is from genome assembly GCA_964537885.1 of uncultured Syntrophaceae bacterium. Classification (GTDB taxonomy): domain Bacteria; phylum Desulfobacterota; class SM23-61; order SM23-61; family SM23-61; genus CAZIDC01. The sequence goes on from CAZIDC010000029.1 coordinate 3,930, forward strand.
GCGGTGAAGGCCTCATGGCCCGGCGTGTCCAGGAAGACCACTTTGCGGTGATCCACGTTGACTTCATAGGCCCCGATGTGCTGGGTAATTCCGCCCGCTTCCCCAGCGGTGACATTGGTCTGACGGATCGCGTCCAGCAGGGAGGTCTTGCCGTGGTCTACGTGCCCCATGATGGTAACCACCGGAGGCCGGGGTACCAGGTCTCCCGAACTTACTTCCTTCTCTTCGACCAAATCTTCAATTTCAAACCCCGTCTTTTCAACCTCGTAGCCGAAATCCGTAGCCACCAGGGAAGCGGCATCGGCGTCGATAGCCTGGTTGATTGTTACCATCAAGCCCAATTCCATTAGCTTCTTGATCACTTCCGAGGCTTTGATCCCCATGCGTTTGGCCAACTCGCCGACAAGGATGGCTTCGGAAATCCGAATTTTTCTCTTGATCGCTTTGGGAACGGTCGCTTCCGGCTTGCCCAATTTCGGTTTGGGACCCTTGCCCCTCTGCTCCCGGTCGAAGGGGAAAATCCTTGCTCCACGTTCTTCCCTTAAATAATCATGTTCTTTAAAAGCCCGTTTTTTGGTCGTAATGACCCGGACTCGCTGAGGCTTTCCTTCTTCGTGCACCTCAACATCTTTTTTGAGCCTTTTCCTCCGCCTCCCGCGCTCTTCTTCTTCGGTAACCGGCCGCGTGACTGCCGGAGTAGGACGTTGCAAAATAATCGGGGGTTTGGGGGGAGCGATGGACGGTCTTGACGCAACGATATCTGGCGCCTTTTTCGCTGCCCGATAGTCCTGAATCAGAGAAGGCGGGGGAACTGCCGGCCGTTCGATAATCTTTGCCGGTTCATGCTTCTTCTTTGGCTTTCCAGGGGGTTTCCCTAAAGGCTTTTCGGGAACTTTTGGCTTTTCAACAACTGGAACAAATTCCGGTTTTTCCTGAACGGCCGGCTTCTCCGTTACCGCAACCACCGTGCGTAAACCTTCCTTGGGGGGGGCTTTGGGAACAGCGACGGGCTGGGTTTCCGCCAGAACGGCTTCTTTTCCCGTCTCTGCAGAAACTTTCAGCTCAGCGGTTCCCGTTGGCAGAGGAATTACCGGGGGAGGAGGGACGGGCAAAACCGTTGGGACCGGGGGAGATTTGGCTTCCACTTCCTCGGCCTTTTTTTCTACCGGAGTTACCGTAACTTTGGGGACTTTGGGAACAACCTCAGGGGAGGGTATTTTCTTTTCGGCAGGGGGCTTAACCTCTTCTTTGGCCATGGTTTCAGGAACGGGCGGGGCCGCTTCTTCGCGCTTTACCCGTCTGCGGATGATGGTGGGCTTGACCCGTTGTTCAACTACTCCTTCTTTCTTGGAGAGGCTGATCTGGTTTTTTACCCTTTCCACATCAGAGTCTTCCATAGTGCTATGGACACTTTTGAAGACCAGTCCCATCTTCTCCAAAATTTTTAGGAGGTCTTTATTCTCCATCCTTAATTCTTTGGCCAATTCATGAATTCTGACTTTCGTCACCGTCCCTACCCCCTTCAGTGCTCCTCTTGGACCCCGGCCGCCAGCCGTTTAAAAATTTTCAACCCTATCTCCCCGCCTCGTCGAAATGGGCCTTAGCCGCGTCGATCATTTTCTCCGCTTTTTTCAAGCCGATGCCCTCGATCTTGGAGAGCTGCTCGGCGGTTGTTTGACAGAGATCCGCTACGGTCAGGTAGCCAGCGGCATTGAGCAGTTGGGCCGTTTTCTCCCCCACGCCGGCGATCCGATCCACCCGGTCCATCCCCCGGGAGGCAATCTCATCCAGCTGGGGAACCACCCGTTCCGCTTTCGATTCGCTGCGGATGTCGATTTTCCAATCCGTAAGCTTAGCGGCCAGGCGGACATTTTGCCCCCGCCGGCCAATCGCCAGAGAAAGCTGGTCATCTTCAACGATGACCCCCATGGATTTTGCTTCCTGGTTGACGATTACTTTGGAAATCTCCGCCGGGGCCAGGGCGTTGCAGACAAAGCTTGCCGCGTCGTCACTCCAGGGAATGATGTCGATCTTCTCTCCCCGAAGCTCCTGGACCACCGCCTGAACCCGCGATCCCCTCATCCCCACGCAGGCGCCCACCGGGTCTACATCTGAATCCTCGGAATAGACGGCGATTTTAGCCCGGCTCCCGGGCTCCCGGGCGGCGCTGACAATTTTTACGATCCCCTCGGATACTTCCGGAACCTCCATTGCGAAAAGGTTGGTCAGGAAGTTCGGGTGACTGCGGGATAGGATAATCTGGGGACCCTTGGGTGTTTTCCGCACATCCAGGACATAGGCCCGGATGCGGTCTCCCGGTTTATAGGTCTCGCGGGAAACCAATTCCTGCTGGGGGATTATCGCCTCGGCTCTTCCCAGGTTCACAATGATCGCGCCGCGCTCAAAACGCTGGACCGTTCCGGAGATGACTTCTCCCTTCCGGTCTTTGAAGTCTTCAAAAATATTCTCCCGCTCCGCATCCTTGACCCGCTGGATGATCACTTGTTTGGCCGTCTGGGCCGCGATCCTTCCGAAGGCGGAGATATCGATCTTCGTTCCCAAACTATCACCGACTTCAACATCGCCATCCAGTTCTTTGGCTTCTTCCAGTCCAATTTCCGCAGGAGGATTCTTAACTTCTTTGACCACGGTCTTGAATTGGAAGAGTTCAACCTCCCCCACCTCCTCGTTGTACTTCGCCTCGATTTCCTGCTTGAGGCCGTACTTTCTCTTGGCCGCGGCCAGCAGCGCCTGTTCCAAAGCTTCAACCAGGATCTTTTTATCGATCCCTTTATCCTTCCCTACCTGGTCGATGATGCGACTTAAATCTGAGTTCATCTTTCCATCCTCTTCTTCACAATTCGATTTCCAGGTTGGCCTTAGTAATGCCCTGGAGGGGGACCTCATAGATTCGCCCCTCTACCATAAGGCGCACCCTTTCACCCTCCAGACCCAGAAGGGTCCCTTTGAAGTTCCTCCGCCCCTCAATGGGTTTAGCCGTTTTCACCTTTACCAAGCGGGTTTGATATTTTATAAAATCTTCCGCCTTTTTTAAGGGACGGGTGAGGCCGGGGGAAGAAACTTCCAAAACATATGGGTTGGCAATCAAATTCCGGACTTCCAGGGTAGCTCCCACCTCCCGATTCACCTCGGCGCAATCCTCAACGGTGACTCCACCTTCACGGTCGATATAAATCCGTAAAACCCAGCCCTGGGATTCTCTCCGATATTCCAGGTCAACCAATTCCTTTCCCTGCGACTGGAGAATAGGTTCAACGACCTGGCGCACCTCTTGAAGAAGATGATCAAATTTCACGGCTCTTTGTACGCAAAAAAAAATGGGCCCTCAAGCCCACTTTTTTCAAGCAGACCTTATGAAAAACCGTCTTGGTAACTAACCGTAGGCCATTGCGCTTTATAAAAAATTTTTTAAAATGAGTCTTTGGAGCGGGCGACCAGATTCGAACTGGCGACGTCAAGCTTGGGAAGCTTGCATTCTACCCCTGAATTACGCCCGCATTTTTAGAGTAATTCGGACACAGATTTACCCGAATAAAAACAAGCGGTGATTTTCTTCAGTCTTCCTTTTCTTGCATCCTGATCATCTGTATTCGCCTGCGTCCCGGAAGAAAACACCTTATTATTTCAATTTTAACCAAAGCGTCTTGATCTGTCAATATTTTTTAAAAAATCCAGTGCTTCCTCCCGGGTCCCAACCATTCCCCCCATTTCCGCCTCCCGCAGCCGGGCCAAGAGACTCCCCACTGCCCGTCCTTCAGGTAAGCCTAAGGCCTCCATGATCTCCCTTCCATCAAGCAGAGGCGCCGGTGGTTTTTGGGAAAACTCCTCAAAATAATATCGGATTAGCTCCCCGGCCACTTCCTTGATTCTTCTAAAATCCTGGGTAAGACTCTCCTCTAAAAACTCATCGAATCGAAGCTTCCTCGACGCCAATCCGTCGGCGAGCCCCAGCAAGGCCATGTCGATCCCTTCTTTCCCCAGATCCCGAAAGAATCGGTATCTTGCCCGGGACGTTACCTCCTTGACTTTGGATAAACTCAGGACCCGCATATGATGACGGGTCAGGTCGGATATGATGCGAATAGATTTCCGGCTGAGCTTCATCCTGCGGGCGATAGCAGCGTTGATCTTCTGGCCTTCGAGGTCATGGTCCAGGAAACGGACCGGTTGTCCTTCCTGGCCCGAACTCCGGGTTCCTGGTTTGCCGGAATCATGGAAAAAGGCCACAAACTTAAAGAGGGCCTTCCGGGGGATTCCTTCTTCAAGGTCCAGGGAAAAGTGCCGGCCTAACTGCTCGGCATAGGCCGGATAAAAATCCTGAAAATGGGCGAAGATGAATTCCGCAGCCTCTACGTTCCTGAAGGCATGTTCCTGGAGGGGAAAATCATGATGCGCTCCTTGGTCAAGACCTTCCCATTCTTTCACCTCCGGGAAGATCGCTTCAAGCAGCCCGGACCGGTAAAGGCCCCTGAGGAATTCCCCGGCCCGGCCGGCGTTCAAACCCATCAAGAACTCGGTGCGAATCCGCTCCCAAGCCGAGTTAAGAATTCGGTTCTTGTTCCTCCGGATCATCGCCAAAGTCTCTTCTTCTACCCGCAGCCCCAAAGCAGAGGCCAAGCGGAAAGCCCTGAGCATCCGCAGCGGGTCTTGAAGCAAGGATGCTTCGGAATTGGCCCGGAGAATTCCAGCGCGCAGATCAGCCAATCCCCCAAGAGGATCGATGGGGGGCGGGAGCTCCGGGTGAAGAATATCTTTTAAGCTTACGGCCAGGGAATTTACGGTGAAATCCCTCTGCCTGAGGTCTTCGATGATGTCTTGACCCTGCAATGGACAAAAGTCCGCGTCAGTTTTCCTCTTGGCCTTTTTAATGATTACCCGCCAGGTCCCAAAACCTTCATCTAAGGGGAAAGCATGTCCATCCATTTCCCGGGCAAGCTCCTGGGCCAGGGGGTGAACCTCTCCTTTGGCCACAAAGTCGAAGTCCCTCCCCAACGGCCTTCCCAGCAGAAAATCCCGGACTGCTCCGCCCACTAAGTAAACTTCTTCTCCTCGCTTTTGGGCCAGCCGGTGGATAATCTGAAGGATTTTAGCTTTTTTCAGGCCTCCTTCTCCCATGTTGTCTATACCCCTTTATACCTGCATTAATGCCTTTATAATATATCCTTCCTCACCACCGCCCCGTCAGGATACCCATCCTCTAACCGAAGAATCTCTGCGGATCGCCAAGGGAATTCTATTTCTTTCCGAAGGTAGACAGCCACAATTGACGGGTAAGTTGCATATGCCCAATATGCATGGCGAAGTGTTCGATGACGTGCAGGATCGCCCACCGGACTATTACGATGCGGTCCCTAAATTTCCGGGTTTCTTCCAGTTGGGAAGGGGTCAGGGATGATAGAATCTCCTGGGTATCCTTGGCCGCTGCTTCCAATTTAGCGAGCAATTCCGCGAATCCCAGCCCTTTCACGACAAACTCAGCATCCCGGTCACGACGGATGGATTGCCCCCCAATAATCTCTTTCATCCAAAAAGCCTCTGAGCCAGTTAGGTGGGTAGCCATGACCCCCAGTGAGTTCGTGGCCAGTTCCCCCTCGCCACTAATCGGACGCCAGTCCAGCGCTTCTTTCGGCAGTCCTTCCAGCAGAGTTTTAACCTGATTGCGAAAATCGTTCAAAAAGGACAAGTAATTTTCAATTTCTTTTAGCATTTCTATTCCTCCTTAATTCTATTGACTGGCTATTCTTGGCCGCGCCGAGAATAGCGATTCAAGGTAGGTTAATAAAATGAGCCGGCATTTTAATGTTGCTTATTCACTGGCAAGTCCCGGAAGATGGAGATGATTTCATCTTTATAGCTCAAAGGCGCCTCTACAACCCCCCATCCTTTCTGGGCCTGAAAAATCCCGTCATAGGCAGTGTCATAATAGCTGCGGATCCGATGGGGGATATTCTGTTCGGTAAGAACCGAATCGATCAGCTGGGCTTCAATCTCGTTTTCCAGAATCAAGATTTTTCTAAACTCTTCCATTTTCCCTCAACCAGGAAGCGTTTCGTGAAAGTCCCAATAGAGCTTGCTTAGCGTTTCGATCATAACATTTTTTTCATCTTCACAGTCTGCTTTTTTTCAATTGGCGGGGGAAAATCTCTTCTTGGGGGCGAGGAAGGATGGATGAGCCAGCATGGCAAAAAGGACTGAGGCGACCGTCAGGATGATAGATAAATTGGTCAGAACGACAACATAACTGGCGGTGCGATCGTAAATCCATCCCGCGTAAATGGGAGAAAGGAAAGTCCCGATACCCGTTCCTATTCCTATGATGCCCCGCAGGGTCCCGAAGCTCCGGCGGCCGAAAAAATCACCGATGAGCGACCAATTCAGCGGAATGGCCCCGAAGGTTGTGGCCAGCCCGATGGGGTAGACAAGAAGAATGAAAGGAGAGGAACTTAAGATAATCCCTACCATGCTCAAAACCGTCGGTATGGCCGCCAGACTGCATAACAGGGCTTTGTTCCATCGATCTCCCGTCCAGCCCAGAAAAAGGGAGGTCAATATGCTTCCCAAGGCGGCCAAACTCACCATATAGGCGCCGCTAACCTCACTCATTCCCTTCCAGGCCAGGACCGGCACCAGGTGCGTGAGCAAAGCCACTGTAACCAAGATCCGCAAAGCAATGGCCAAGGCGAGCACCCAGTACTGAAGGGTTGCGAGAGCTTCTCGGACCGTAAATTCAATCTCTATCCTCTTTAGTTTCCAGCCCGGAGAGTCATCCCCCTTTTCTTCCTCACCCCCGTAGCCGTCGGGCTTCAATCCCATTCCTTCGGGAAACCGGTGGATCGGAATGGCGGCTGGTAGAATGATCGCCAAGATAAGGACCCCGGCAATGACCACCCCTGTGCGCCAGCCAAAATTCAGAATAAGGTAAGAAAGGAGCGGCGGCATGACGATCCCGCCAATATTTCCGGCGGCAGTGGTAATGGAGAGGCTCAGGGCGCGCCTCCGAATAAACCAGGCATTCACGGCTGTGGAGACTGGATGGTAAACGCCAGCATTGAATCCCAGGGATACAATGAAGATATAAATGATGAAAAAAGAAAAATAGCTTTGAACTGTGGAGAGGAGGATCATTCCCACGCCGGCCAAAGCCGCCCCGGCAATGATAAGGACGCGAGGACCCCATCGGTCGATGAGATAACCAATGAAAGGCCCCTCCACCCCCCCCTCAAGGCGAGCAGCGCCATAAAGGAGGGAGATGGCCGCGGCGCTTACCCCAAGGTCCCGCTTTAAGGGAAGGAAAAAGACGGTGAAGCTGTGATAAAGGATCCCTCCGCCCACCGCCTGGATGATAGACCCCAGGATAACGATCCACCACCCGTAGAATACCGGGTTTTTGTTGGAGCGGAAATAATTTTTCCCAAACGTCCCCATTACCTTTTATTAAATTCGGGCTGGCGCTTTTCGATAAAAGCTCTTAGACCTTCTTGGCCATCGGCATGGGCGGCGCAGCTCGCTAAACCCTTGCGCTCCCTTTGAAGCTGGGCTTCAAAAGAGGAGTTCAAAGAATCCGTAAGCAGTTGTTTGGACCACCCGAAGGAAGACAAGGATCCTTGGAGTATTTCCCTAACTATCTTTTCTGCTTCTTCGACGGCCTTTCCATCCTCCGATATCCTGGTTATTAAACCCCATGATAAGGCTTGTTCCGAAGAAATGGGCTTATCAAAGGCCGCAATCTCCAACGCTCGAGACAAGCCCACCATTCTTGGAAGAGAAAACGTGCCCCCGCCATCCATCGATAAACCATTGGAGGTAAAACCCTGTCGCAAGGTGGCCGATTTGGCCATCACTCTAAAATCACAGGCCAAAGCCAAAGAAAAACCACCCCCCGCGGCGATGCCGTTAATGGCCGCAATAACGGGCTTGTTCATCCTGCGGATCTCGAGGATGGACTGGTGAAAACGGCTGGATAACTCATGAAAGGCAGCCGGGGAGCCGCCTTTAAAACTTTGAGCCCAATGCAAATCGCCACCGGCACAGAAAGCCTTCCCTGCGCCGGTTATAATGATCCCGCCAACGGATTTATTTACCGCTAAGGAAACAATCATATTGGCGAAATGGGTGATCATCTCCAGGTCAAAGGAGTTATAGGTTTGGGGTTTATTTAGAATTACTTTAGCGATTCGGTCGGTAATCTCCAGTTTTACGGTTTCATTCATTATGATTTCCTCCCATTCTTGATGGTCTCGTAAAAAGCCGAGAAAGAGCCATCGCGAGCGCAAGCGATCTTTATTGATCAATCAATATCGACTACCTGCTGGCAATTCCGGCACTTTTTGACACCCCGGAAAAGCTTGTAGCCACAATGAGGGCAATGGTAACGCTTTTCCTCTTCCTCCATCCATCTATCGGTTCCCAATTCCCTCCAGGCTGGAATAGCCCGATGGATAACTTTTTTGCCCACAGGAATGGGGAATTTATCAATTAACTGGCAGGGAAAATCTCCACATCGATGGCAACCTTCAATCCCTTTTTCCTTTGCACAAGACCGGATGGGACAGACCTGACAATATTTAAACAGGTCATCGGAGAGGCATCCTTCGCACCGGATATCCTCAAGATTTACACCATAAACCTTTGGCAGTCGTTCTTTAAATTTGACGTTATTATCTTTATGAGCAATATAAATCGCACAAACGCCGCAATACAGGCCACAAGGTGCGGCCAAATTCATTTTGTCTCCCATTTTCCCCCCAATTCAAAAATATTCATTTAAGTTCTAACCGAAATTCACCGGAACAATTTCCTGTGGCCAGCATTAAACAACCTTTTATTTGGGGATTGATATGGTACTTGATTCCCAGGCTGTCCATCCAGCATTCAATCCGATAGATCACTCCGCATTCGTATTCTTCGATCACTCCGATATTTTGCATGCCCTTGTAGGCAAAACACTGGTGGGGGACGAACTCCCAGTGGAAGACATTTTTTCGGGGGAAGCTCATGCGGGCGTTCATAAAATCGGCGATGAGCAGTTCAAAACCCCCGGCGAAGAGGTGTTTGAATTCTTCAAAGGTTTCCACTTTCTCGATCCCCAGGAGTTTTTTGAGTCTCTTCATCTCCAGGGGGGCCAGCGACTGGATCGCGGCTTTATTGAGCTTATTGGCCTTCTCGATTCCGAATTCCTTCTGGCAATGGTAGAACCACATGCCGTCGTGGCTCATCCAGCCTTTGTGCAAAAGCTCCATTATTTCTTTGAGATTTAGTTTTTCAACGGGTCCCATGCCTAAAACTTATTCTTTTCTCATTATTAAATCAAGAACTAAGATGACATCCTCTGAATTGCCATGAATGAAGGCAGGATTTTAATTAGAAGAATCTTTCAAGAAAAGATGCACCGATTTCCGGGGACATTATACTGATTTTGCGCGGTAAAAACATACGGAAAGACTTCTGGGAGCGAAAATTTTTTGGAACAAGAGAAAGCATTTAGCCGGACTTTTTGATACTAAAACCAGAACCAAACGAGGGAATTGCTAATAATTCAGTATAGTGTCCCCTGAACTCTACCACCGAGTTGTCTTTCCGGATTATCCCCGAAAGGAATAATAATTAACCCTTATTTGTAGAGAAGTTTCTAAACGTGACGTTGCCGGAGCAAAGAAATACCTTATTACCGTTTGACCCAACCCAAAGATTTATATTGCAATTAAACTCCAAATTGTCTTATAATTTGTAAGAGGAAAAGGAGGTTAATTATGCCATCTGCGAGTATCCTTCACAAAGCAAAACTGACTGTAACAATCAGTGGTGATGTAGTTAATGAAATAGATAAAATTGCCAAGGAAAAGGGAACTCCAAGAAGCCAGATAATGGAAGAAATGCTTCGTGATTCGTTGCTGAAGTCTAAAAAAAGAGCAATTGAAAAAGGTATTGAGGCCTATTACCTATCTCTCTCAG
>CAZIDC010000030.1:0-4491 GCA_964537885.1 uncultured Syntrophaceae bacterium
GGAGGTTCAGTGAGTACACCATGAACAGGGATATCCCAGCCGATGCTTCCGGCGCATACTGGCCTGGCCCCCCGGCCAAAACAAAATCTTTGCCAGGGTTAGTTCCTCCGAGACTCCTGTCAAAGCCACTCATGACTGAAGGGTTACAGGATCATCTCCCCTTTGGTTGGCGGTTCGGACCTGCTTTGACGTTGCCCCGGCAAGAGGGCATCCGGCGAAGACAAAAACGGCCGGGATTTGCCTTCCCTTCACCATCCTCCTCCCTTTCCGCAAAGAGACGCGGGGGGAAAGGGATGGCCTACCTGAAAACGGCAGAAGCCCGCATTGGGCCCAGAGGGAAAACTGCCTTTTTTGGCGAGCCGGATGCCCTCTTGCCGGGGCATGGGACTTGTGTTCCGTTAGGAAATCGGATGCTAAATAAATTCCACTTTGAGGACCCGGCGGGTTTCAGACTTTAGGCGCGCCCGATGATCCAGACGGACGCCGGCAACCCAGAGGACTCGATCTTCCTTGAAAAGGAGGGGGATTCGTTTCCTTTGTTGGGGGGGGATTTTACAATCGATGAAAAGGTCTTTGACTTTTTTCTCCCCTTCCTCCATACCGAGTGGTTGGAGACGGTCCCCCGGGCGGAAGGAGCGGACGATTAAGGGAAAATCCAAGGTGTCAAAATCCAGCAGGGCAACGCAAGAGGATTCTTCGAATCGTTCCTTCGGCCTTTGTTGCTGCACCGCCAACCGTAATCCGCGGCCAATTTCGGGAATGTCCAGATAGCCCGGCCCGAAAAGGGAGTGTTCGAAAGGAATGACCTCTTCTTTGCTCTTTGAAAAACTAAGAACATGATAGGTTTTTTCCACGACCAGGCCCTGGGGTAAATGAAGATTCTTATTGGGTTCCGGGCTCTGGAGGAGGCTTTCGACGGCCAGAATGTGGGAAAGGCTCAACCGGCGGAGGTGCCCCCGCAGTTTTTCGATGGCATATCGTAAAATCCTGAGGCGGAGGGGGAACGGCTGTTCCATCAAAGCGGGGATATCCAGGGTGAGGGAATCTCTTTTATGATGCCGGGCGACGGCCGGAAACTTTTCTTCCACAAGCTTCTGCCAAAATCCTTCTTCGGCTCGAAAAAGATCGGCCATCTGCACCAAGGTCTGGCGCACCCGCGGGTTATACTGCTGGAGAATGGGGAGAAGTTCATGCCGGATCCGGTTCCGCAGGAAATGCAAGGAACGATTGGAAGGGTCGGACCGGAAGGAAATGCGCCGGTCTTTGAGAAAGAATTCCACTTCGGCCCGCCAGCTCTCGATCAGGGGCCGGATCATCATTCCCCCGCGAATGGGAGGAATTCCCGAAAGCCCCCGGGTCCCCGAACCCCGGAGGAGGCGCATAACCATCGATTCGGCCTGGTCATCGGCCGTATGCCCCAGGGCAATCTTCGTAGCCTTTTGTTCTTTGGCTGCGTCCAGGAAGAAGGCGTATCGTGCCTCGCGGGCTGCCTCCTGGAGGGTGAGATGCTGCCTTTGCTGCCATTCCCGGACATCCACCCTGCGGCTGACGAAAGGAACCCCCAAGTCGGCGGCGGCTTTGCGGACGAACATTTTTTCTTCTTTGGCCTCCGGCCGGAGGCCGTGGTCCAGGTGGGCGACCACCAAGGAAAGGGACAATTCTCGCTTGATTTCCCATAGAACCAGCAGGAGGGACATCGAGTCCGCCCCCCCGGATACGGCTACCACAACCCGTTCTCCGCGTTGGAGCATCTCATATTTCGCGATTGTTTTTTTTACGTTCAGGATAAAGGGGTGCATGGTTTGTCCGATCCTTCTTCATACCGGGCCAGCGTAAAAAGCAAATCGGCCAGCCGGTTGAGGAACCGCAGCACCTCGATGTTGTTGATGACCTTCTCCTGGAACAGACGCACAGCCTTCCGTTCGGCCCGGCGGACAATCGTGCGCGACAGGTCGATGGCCGCCGAAGATAACGTCTCTCCGGGAAAGATAAATTCTTGTTTGAGTTCCGTATCCTTCTGCAATTCTTCGATCAGGCGTTCGATCCGGTCCACATGATCGACCGTAATCTGGTAAGGGTATTTCTTTACATCCTCCTGAATAGTCGCTAACTCGGCGCCAAGGGTGAGTAAATCTTTCTGGATGCCAAGGATGATCTCTTTCGTCTTCGAACGTTTGGCCGTTGCCTTGGCTATTCCCAGAGCGGAACTGGCTTCGTCGAGAGTCCCATAGGCCTCGGGTCGCGGACCGGATTTGGCAATTCTTTGCCCGCCCATCAGGCTGGTGAATCCCCGGTCCCCTTTTTTGGAGAATTTCATGCGCATCCCTTTCTTCGTTCCCTTCGTTCCGCCTTCTTGGCGGAAGGGGCAATTTTTTTGCCGGAAGAAGCCTTGCCCGTGATTCCTCTAAGCCTTTGCACCTCCCGGGGCCGGAGAGAGCGGGATTCCCCCGGCTTGAGTTTTCCGAGGGCTAAGCCCGCAAACCCGACCCGTTTTAACTTCAGAACCGGGTAGCCGAGCTTCTCCCACATCCGCTTTACCTGACGATTTCTCCCCTCGTAAAGAACCATTTCCAGCCATTGATTTTGTTCGGTCGCCTTTAGCGGTTTAATCAGACACGGGGCCGTAATCCCGTCTTCCAGGGTGAGGCCCCGACTCATTTGGCGGATTTCATCAGAGTTTGGTTTCCCTTTTACCTTCACCCAGTAGGTTCGCGGAACACCGAAAGACGGGTGAGACAACCGGTGGGCCATCTCGCCGTCGTTGGTCAGCAGGAGGAATCCCTCGGCGTCAAAATCCAGCCGTCCGACCGCAAACAGGCGCGGTTGGCCCATTCCCACTAAGTCGATAACCGTGGTCCTTCCTTCCGGATCATCGGCCGTCGTCACAATCCCCTTGGGCTTGTTTAAAAGCAAATAAACTTTGGGAGCAGTAAAATTAACCCTTCGGCCGTCAACTTTAATATGATCCCGATCCGGATCTGCCTTTTCGCCGATGCGGGCCGGACGTCCATTGATCATGACCCGGCCCTCCCGGATCAGATCCTCCGCTTTCCTCCGGGAAGCAACGCCGCTTTCAGAAAGAATCTTCTGAATCCTTGGCAGGGGTTTCATCCGCCATTCCCTCCGGGTTTTCCAAGGGGTCGGTTTTTTCCGGCAAAGGCGCCCCCTCTCCGTTTTCTTCTTCGGCTCCCATAGGCAAAAAATCTTCAACCGCAGGCGGGCCAAGCCCCTCCAGGTCCTTCAGCGTGGGAAGGCTGGAAAGATTTTTCAACCCGAACGTTTCCAGAAAACGCTTGGAGGTCCCATAAACCAGCGGCCGGCCGGGGACGTCCTTCTTCCCGAGAATCTTGATCAGTTTTCTTTCCAGAAGGGTGCGCAGGACTCCGCCGGAATCAACCCCCCGGATTTTCTCCACGTCGCTGCGAACGATGGGTTGTTTGTAGGCGATAATCGCCAGGGTTTCGAGGGCCGGCTGACTGAGAGCGAAGGGCTTCACTCTTTGCAGGCGCTTGATCCATTCGGCATGCTCGGGCCGGGTTCGCAGCTGGTATCCTTCGGCCACCTCTACCAGGGTAAACCCCCGCTGGGAGCGGTCGTAGTCCTCCCCCAACTCGGAGAGCAAGCGCTGGATGTCTTTCTTGCCCACTTCCCCCAGGACTTCCTTGATCCGGTCCAGGCCTAAGGGAATGTCGGAGACAAAAAGTAAAGATTCGATCACGTTCTTCCAATGCGCATCTTCCACTTCACAGGATCCTTTCTTCGATTCTCTTCTCGCCTTCTTCCCGTTCCACCGGTGAGAAAATCCGGATCATCCCGAAGGGCTCGGCCTGGTAGATCTTGATCATGCGCAGGCGGAGGAGTTCCAGAAGGGCCAGAAAAGTGACGATGATCTCCTTGCGGGGGGTCCCCCCGGCAAAAAGCTCGTTGAAGGTTAGGTTTTCTTTGCCCCAGAGCCGTTCCATAATCTGGTGGATCTTTTCTTTGATGTTCAGGTGTTCCAGGGAAATCTCCTGGAATTCTCCCGGGGAAACTCCTTGCAAAACTTTTTTAATCGCCGCCAGCAGGTCAAAGAGGGTAACTTCCCCGGCAAGGGCGTCTTCTGCTCCTTGCAGAATTCCCTCTTCCAAAAAGCGGCGGGTAAAAACCTCCCGGTCCAGAAGGGACCCGTGGGACAGTTCCAAGGCCGCTTCCTTGAATCGCTGGTATTCCAGCAGCCTGCGGACCAGTTCGGCCCGGGGATCTTCTTCTTTTTCTTCTTGATCGGCGTCGGCCGGTTCCTCTTCCGCCGGCGGCAAAAGCATCTTGGACTTGATGTGCAGCAACGTGGCGGCCATCAGGAGAAACTCCCCGGCCACGTCCAAATTCAAACTCTTCATCATCTCCAGGTATCGCAGATATTGCTGGGTGATGACCGTGATCGGAATGTCATAAATATCGATTTCGTTCTTTTTGATCAGGTGCAGAAGAAGGTCCAACGGCCCCTCAAAGGCC
>CAZIDC010000030.1:4591-13743 GCA_964537885.1 uncultured Syntrophaceae bacterium
TTCATCGCCCGGCGGACCTCTTCCATCGTCTGGGAGGCCACCCGCCTGGCCTTCCGGCAACCTTCTTCCAGAACTTCCCTGACTAACCGGGGGTTTTTTAATAAACGGGCTCGTTCTTCATGAACGGGGGCAAGGTAGGCAATGATATTTTCCGCCAGATTTTTCTTGTCCTCCACGCAACCGATGCGGGCGCAGCGGCAGTCGATGTCGACCTGGTCAACCGCTGCCGGCGGGCTGTAGACCCGGTGGAAGGCAAACACATTGCAGATGTCCGGGTTTCCGGGGTCGCTTCGTTTGATGCGGTTGGGATCCGTAAACATCTGGCTGACTTTCTGGCGGATCACCGGGGGCGAATCGGAAATATAGATGGCGTTGTCATAGCTTTTGCTCATCTTCCGGCCGTCGATTCCCAGCAACTTGGGAACCTCGGTTAGCATCGGCTCCGGAGGCGGAAAGACCGGACCATAAAAAAAATTGAACCTCCGGGTGATTTCCCGGGAAAGTTCCACGTGGGGCACCTGGTCGATGCCCACCGGAACTTTATGGGCTTTATAGATGATAATGTCCGCGGTCTGCAGCAATGGGTAGCCTAAAAACCCGTAAGTCGAGAGGTCCCGATTGCCCAGTTCCTGCTGTTGTTCCTTGTAACTGGGCACACGCTCCAGCCAAGGGAGCGGCGTGATCATGGAAAGGAGAAGGTGGAGCTCGGCATGCTCTTTGATTTGCGACTGGACGAAGAGGACGCTCTTCCCCGGGGAAAGCCCCACACTCAGCCAGTCGATCATCATTTCCTGGATGGACTCTTGAACGATTTCCGGGTTGCTGTACTCGGTCGTCAGGGCGTGCCAGTCCGCTGCAAAGAAAAAACATTCATACTCTTCCTGAAGTTGCTTCCAATTGTCCAGGGCGCCAACCAGATTTCCTAAATGGAGTTTTCCCGATGGCCGCATTCCGCTCAATACCCGCTGCTTGGTCATTGCTTTTTGCCGTTCTCCCTTCTCTTTTTTTAGGCTCTTATCGCTTCCTTCTTTACCCTGAATTTGCCCCCTTCTTTTGCGAACTTCTTCTGGACGTAATCGAGTTCTTCCTGCTGGCTGTGTAATTTTCCGTCGAGCCGGGCCCGGAGAAGCGATTGGAAGATTTCGGCATACAGGGGACCCGGCACATAGCCCATTTTTCTCAGATCTTTGCCGCTCAGGGATACTTTGGTGGGTTTCAATCCCGTAAAATAGAGGGAAAGGGTTTTCTTGACGGCCGCCGACTCGGTTTTGCCCATGGCGTAGAGCAGGAAATCGGTGGGCAATGGATTTAATAAAAAGTAGATCTCGCTCGGCTCCATAGATGTCGATTGGGCGATGCGCTTGATCACTAAGTCGGCCATCCTCCGGCGTTGGAGAAACGAGGACCGGTATTTTTCCGCAAAGGCCAGCCGGGAAAGAACATCTTGGACTTCTTTTTCGGACAATCTGTCTAACAGCCCCAGGAAGGCGACCAACCACCTCTCGTATTTCTCCCCCGTAAATAAAAGATTATACCAGGAACCGACACTCTCCAACCGCTGGAAGAGATTCTCCATAGTCCGGTCTGATTTCAGCTTGGGATGGAAAGAGGGCAGCAATCCGTAATCGCCCAAGCGCTTGATGACCGCAAAGGGCTTGTCTTCCGCCAGGCAAAGAGCTAACTCCCGGCCAAGCCTCCTGCCGGAAAGACGGCCAAACAACCCCATCCGCGCGGCGTTCTGCATGAGCATGTGGGTATGCCGGGCAATCTGGAAGCCGATGCGCTGCTCGAAACGCAGGGCGCGAAAGATTCGGGTCGGATCCTCCACGAAACTTAAGTTATGCAGAACGCGGATGACTCTTTCCTTGATATCTTTCTGCCCGCCGAAAAAATCGATGAGTTCCCCGAAGTGTTCGGGATTTAAATGAATCGCCAGGGCATTGATCGTAAAGTCGCGCCGGTAGAGGTCCAATTTGATGGAGCTGTGTTCCACGCGGGGTAAGGCCGCGGGGTGATCATAATACTCCAAACGGGCGGTGGCCACGTCTAAATGATAGCCTTGGGGGAAATGCAGGGCTGCGGTGCCAAATTTTTTATGCACCCGGAGGTCGCATTTTTCTTCTTCGGCCAGAACCTGGGCCAGGCGGATGCCGTCTCCTTCCACCACCACGTCAATATCAAAATTTTCCGAGCGCAGGATCAGGTCGCGGACAAACCCCCCGACGGCGTAAACCTGAAAGCCCATTTCATCGGCCTTCTTCCCGATGGCCTTGAGCAACCCCATTACCCCGGAAGGCAGACGTTCCGCCATGAGCTGCAGAATCCATTTTTTCCGCGGTTGGGCTGAAGAAAGGTCCGGTTCTGCGGTAAGGGGGGGGCGGCTGGTGCTGGCATACAGCCAGCGCAGCACGTCCGTGCGGGTGATGGCCCCCACTAATTTTTTCTTGTCCACCACCGGCAGGAAACGTTGATTATTCCCCACGATCAGGTCCTGAATTTTAAAAAGCGACGTCCGGGGATGAACGACGGCGAACTCGCTGGTCATGTAGTCTTTGACGGGAAAATCCTTGAATCCGTGGAAACCCGCTTTTTCAATTACCTGCCGCGAGATCAGACCCGCAATTTGACCGTCCTCGATCACGGGAAGGACGTTGATATTGTAACGGGTGAGAAGTTCTCCCGCCTTTCCAATCGGTTCCTTTGCTTCCACGGTCTTAACCGGGAAAGACATCAGGTCCCGGGCTAGCTTGGGGGTGTTGATCCGTTTCTCCAGTTCATCCAGCAGCTTTTCTTCCACCTGGGGAAGGTTCATGTTGCGAACCGTGGCCGAAGCGGCCGTGGGATGTCCCCCTCCCCCGAAAACGGTGGCGATCTCCCCTACGTTAACCTCTTCGAGGCGGCTGCGGGCCACGAGATATACTCGATCTTCCATCTGGGCTAAAGCAAAGAGGACGTTGATGTTCTCCATGTCTTTCAGTTTATGGACCAAAAGGGCAAAATCCCCCACGTATTTATCCGACGAGGCTTTGGCGATCACCACCTCCAGGCTTTTCACGGTATAGCGGGTGGCGTTCTGGATAAGCTCGTTAAGCAGAGAGATTTGCTCAGAAGTGAGTTCCCGGGTGATCATATTCGATACGATGTTCAGGTTCGCCCCCCGGGAGAGAAAAAAAGCAGCCGCTTCGAAATCTTCCACGGTAGTGGAAGAAAAGGTGAACGATCCCGTATCTTCGAAAAGGCCTAAGGCCATTACCGTTGCTTCTTCCGGGGTAATCGGGATCTTTTTCTCTTTGAGCACCTGGGCCAGAATCGTCACGGTGGCCCCCACTTCCTTAATGTGTTCCACCGTTCCCCGGAGGTCCTCGGGCGAAGCCGGATGATGGTCGTAAATGTGCAGTTCCATCCCTGGACGCTTTACCACCGCTCCGAATTTGCCGATGCGCCCGGGTTGGCGGGTGTCCACGAGGATCAGCCGCTGGATCGAATTCATATCGATGTTCTTGACCCGCTCGGTTTCCATTACATAAAAAGCGGATTGGATAAAAAATTCCCGCAGATTTTTTTCCTGGGAACCGGAAAAAACCAGGGCGGCCCGGGGATAGAGCTTTTTAGCCGCCAACATGGAAGCTAAGGAGTCGAAATCGGCGTTGATGTGGGTAGTAATGACCTCCATAGATCAACCCCGGGGATGGTACTTCTGGTGAAGTCGTTTCAAGTGTTCGCGGGACACATGCGTGTAAATCTGGGTGGTGGCAATGTCCACGTGTCCGAGCATGGATTGCACCGACCGCAGGTCCGCCCCCCCTTCCAGAAGATGGGTGGCGAAAGAGTGGCGCAGGGTATGGGGGCTAATGTGTTTTTGAATGCCCGCAGCCAGCGCGTATTTTTTTAAAATCTTCCAGAACCCCTGACGGGTGATCCGCCTCCGGCTTCTTCCAAGGAAAAGGTTTTCGCTGGAAGCCTGCAGGGCCAAAAGGCGCCGCGGCCCTTCGAGATAACTTTTTAATGCCTGGCTGGCGGCCCGGCCCATGGGCACAATCCGTTCTTTCGATCCTTTCCCTTTGGTCCGTACGTAGCCGACTTCCCAATTCACATCGTTGACCGAAAGACCGACCAGTTCGGAGACTCTAAGGCCCGTCGCGTAGAGGAGCTCCAGCATGGCCCGATCCCGCATACCGCGAGGCCGATCGGGATCCGGTTGGCCCAATAAATTTTCCACTTCCTGAGGGGTCAGCACCGCCGGAAGCCTGGGAACCACCCTTGGGGTTCGCATCCGGCGCCAAGAATTCTCCTTGATGGCCCGTTCCTGCAGGAGAAATTTGTAAAAGCCTTTCAGGGTGGAAATGACCCGCGCTAAACTCCGGGCCGAGATTCCTTTGTCGCGCAGGTTCTTAAAATAGGTCAGGGTCTGGTCGGTCGAACTTCCCCCAAAATGGGAGAGGCCGTTTTCCCGCAGAAAAACGGCATAGCCTTGCACATCCCGGCCGTACGCCTCAAGCGTGTTCCGGCTCAAACCTCTTTCAACGGCTAAGTGATGCAAAAAACGATCGATCCAGATGTCGAATGAATCCTCCACCTCAGGAACTTCCCCCCTTTGCGTTTCATTCTAACACATCGCTTCCTTTTTTCAATTTTTTTCTCCCCGGGATGAGTCCTTCGGCCTACGGAAGGTCCGGCAATTAATTTCTCATGGATAGGTCCTTATCCGCCGAAAAGAAAATTGAACGGAGGAGCGCAAGTTCAAGGGCTGGTTTTATTCCAATATTCTTGACTTTTGTCGATTCTTTAAGTTTAATAGGTTATGGATTTTACCTCGAGGAGGAGCAGGGAAAATGGATATCTCTGAACTGTTGCTTTTCGTCCACAAAGAAGGTGCCTCGGATTTGCACATCAGCGCCGGTGAACCCCCCATGGTGCGCATCCATGGGGAAATCAAGCGCGTCGAGATGCCGCCCCTGACGAAAGAAGAATTGCACGTCATGCTCTACGATGTCCTCAATGATTACCAGCGAAAAAAATTCGAGGAGGTCCATGAACTGGATTTCTCCCTTGAGTTGAAGGGGATTGCCCGCTTCCGCGTAAATGCTTTTTGTCAACTGCGGGGGGAAGGGGTGGTTTTCCGGGTCATTCCTTCAAAAATTTTGACTTTAGAGCAGCTGGGTCTGCCGAAAACCCTCCGGGAGGTTGTCTTGAACGAGCGGGGGTTGATCTTAGTCACCGGTCCGACGGGAAGCGGCAAGTCAACAACCCTGGCGGCGATGATTGATGTCCTCAATAATAGCCTCAAGGGACACATCATCACCATCGAAGACCCCATTGAATTCGTCCACGAATCAAGGAAATGCCTGATCAACCAGCGGGAAGTGGGTGCGCACACCATGAACTTTGCCAACGCCCTTCGCAGCACCCTCCGCGAAGACCCGGATATCATTCTGGTGGGCGAGATGCGCGACCTGGAAACCATTGCCCTTGCCCTTACCGCGGCCGAGACCGGCCATCTGGTTTTTTCCACCCTGCATACCAGCGGGGCGGCCAAAACCGTCGACCGGGTCATCGATGTTTTCCCCGCCGCGCAACAAGATCAGGTCCGGGCGCAGTTTGCCGAATCCATTCAAGCCATCATCTCCCAGGTGCTCCTGAAGCGGCGCGATGGCCGGGGTCTGGTTCCGGCCTTAGAGATTATGATCGGCACGCCGGCCGTTCGCAATCTCATCCGCGAAGGGAAAGTGGCTCAGCTTCCGTCCGCTATCCAGACCGGCCAGAAATTCGGCATGATCACCCTGGATCAATCCTTGAAAGACCTGGTGGCGAAAAAACTCGTTGAAAAGGACCAGTGTCTTTATTTGGCCAGCAATCCGAACATCTTTAACTCGTAAGGAGGGGTTAAGATGAGCATCAATATCCGTGAGCTTCTGGAAGAAATGGTCCGGCGGGACGCCTCCGACCTCTACATCACGGTGGATTCTCCCCCCATGTTTCGGGTGGAAGGGGAAACTTTTCCGCTGGGGGAACGCAAATATTCGCCGGAAGAAACCGAAACCATGGCCTTGTCGCTCATGAGCCAGACGCAGAAAACCTATTTTGCCAGAAGATGGGAGATGAACTTAGCCATCGCTTACCCCAACCTGGGGCGGTTCCGCGTCAATATTTTTCGCCAGCGCGGATATTTCGGTTTGGTCATGCGGCAGATTAAAATCTACATCCGAACCATTGACGATCTCGCTCTGCCCCAGATTTTTAAAACCCTGGCCTTGGTGAAACGCGGGCTGGTGCTGGTCGCCGGCAGGACCGGATCCGGCAAATCCACTACCCTCGCGGCCATCATCGATCACCGCAATTCCAACGCCACGGGTCACATCGTTACCATCGAGGATCCCATTGAATTCGTCCATTCCCATAAAATGTCCATCATCACCCAGAGGGAGATCGGCATCGACACCCATGGATATGGCAGCGCTCTGAAACATACCCTGCGCCAGGCCCCGGACGTGATCCTGATCGGGGAGATTCGCGATGTGGAGACCATGGAAGCGGCCGTTGATTATGCCGAAACGGGACATCTTTGCCTGGGAACAATCCATGCCAACAATGCCAACCAGGCCATCGAACGCGTCATGAACTTTTTTCCCGCGGAGAGGCACCTGCAAATCTACCTTCAGCTCTCCCTAAACCTCAAGGCCATCCTCTCCCAGCGTTTGATCCCAAGCGTAGACGGAACCCGGGTTGCCGCCGTGGAGATTCTTATCGACACCCCGCGGGTCAAAGATTTGATCCACAAAGCTCAGGTAGACCTTTTAAAAGAAGCCATGGCCCAAGGAACGATGGAAGGGATGCAGTCCTTCGATCAATCGATCTTTGACCTTTACAAACAGGGGCGTATCCACTTTGACAACGCCATCGCCTACGCCGATAGCGCCAACGATCTGAGGCTACGCATCAAGATGGAAGAAGTCGGGGAGAAGAAGGATTCCTGGGACGTCGGCTTGAAGATCAAACCCGAATTCCGGACCTGACCGGAACCGGGAGCGAGCCATTTCTTTTTGCCCTTGCCGCACTCACGTTTTCCCTTCCTCGCTCATTCCCTGCGGGAAAGGATTTGCCGCGAGTTTTCAAGCATCCGCTCGAAATCGTCCGGCAGCAGACCAGCTCCCATGGCTACTTTCAAGGCTTCCTGGCGCGGGATCAAGTCTTGCGGAGAGTGGCTGTCGGTGTTCAAGACTAAAGAAGCACCCCATTTATGGGCCAGGCGGGCCACATGCCCGTTGGTCAGGCTGTGGCCTTTCCTTGAGGTAATTTCCAAGAAAACCTTTTGTTCCCGGGCCAGGGCCACTTCCTCATCGGTAATAAGGCCCGGGTGCGCCAGAATGTCAACCCCGGCCTCTATCGCCCGGCGATTCGTACCCGGGGGCACGGGTTCCACTATGGTTTCTCCGTGGACCAGAACGATCCGGGCCCCCAGTCCCCGCGCCTGAACCGTCAGGGGTTCGATAAGAGCCGGGGGAAGGTGGGTCAGTTCGATCCCCGGAATAACCCGCACCGCCCCATGGGTATTCAAATCCCGGCAGACCTGGACCAGCCGGGGGATGATCCAGTCCAGGTTGGATGAATCGGCATGATCCGTGATCGCAATCGCCCGATATCCAATAACCTCCGCCCGGCGGACCAGTTCGGAAGGGAGCAATTCCCCGTCGCTGAAAAGGCTGTGGGTGTGCAAATCGATCATGATTTTTTCTCCTGATCCCTTTTTTCTTCCCTTCGTTTATTGGGACTTCCATTAAAAATGTTTACCAAGGGCCTCCCCCCGGAGGCTATGGGCCAGCGCTTTTTGGATCTTCACGCGGGACAGCAGACCCGGCTTGGGCTGGATCCCCGGAAAGTTGACAATGCGGTTGGTCCGGGTCCTTCCCATGCTCTCTTCTCCATTCGCCTTACTCGGGCCTTCCACTAAAACTTCAACCTCCCTCCCCTCCCATAATTTGCTTTTCCTGAGGGTGATTTTTCTTTGGTGGGCCTGCAGCTCCATTAACCGGCTCCGGCTAATTTCTTCGGGGACCTTGTCGTGAAAAAGGGATGCCCGGGTGTGCGGCCGGTCCGAATATTTAAAGGAAAAAAGGTCGTCAAACTGGACCTGCTCGATTATCTCCATGCTCGCTTGGAAATCCGCATCTTCTTCCCCCGGAAATCCCACGATCATATCCGTAGTGATGCTGATCTCGGTACATATCCGGCGGAGCTCGGCGATCTTATCCAGGTAATCTTCCCGCGAATACCCCCGGTTCATCCTCTTAAGAATGCGGTTGGATCCGGATTGAAGAGGAAGGTGGATGTGCTCGCAGAGCTTGGGGAGCATGCCAAAAGCCGCAATCAAGGCCGGTGAAAGGTCCTTGGGGTGGGAAGTGGTGAAGCGGATGCGTTCGATCCCTTCCAGTTCCTGGACGGCTTCCAGGAGTTCCCTAAAAGTTTTTTCGCCCGGGGTGCGATTCCCGTAGGAGTTTACATTCTGCCCGAGTAAAGTTACTTCTTTGACCCCTGCCGCAGCAAGCGTCCGGATCTCTTCCAAAATCTCCGGGCTGGGCCGGCTCACCTCCCGGCCGCGGACAAAAGGAACAATACAAAAAGAGCAGAAATTATCGCACCCCTGCATGACGGAAACAAAGGCTAAGGCTTTCGAATCCGGAGGGGAAAAGGGAAGAAAAGCATAGGGGTCAATCCGGCCGTCGAGAGCGGTGGCCGCTTGCCGTCTCCCGGAAGTTTCCAGATCATCCAGCAGATCGGTGATCCGCCCCAACTCCTTTGTCCCCACGACAAAGTCCAGATAAGGGACCTGTTGCAGCAAATTTCCCCCTTCCTGTTGAGCTACACAGCCCCCGATACCGATGATGAGATTGGGATTCTTCCTTTTTAACATGCGGAATCGGCCCAGAGCGCTGTAGACTTTCTGCTCGGGTTTCTCCCGGACGCTGCAGGTATTCAGGAAAATCAGGTCGGCTTGGGCCGGATCTTCGACCAACCGGTAATTGCGTGCCGCCAGGAGTTGAACGATTCGCTCCGAGTCGTAAACGTTCATCTGGCAACCAAAAGTTTGAAGAAAAAGCTTTTTCCCCTCCATCTTTTCATTTTTACCACCTCCAATCTCTCCTGTCAATTTTCCG
>CAZIDC010000031.1:0-13737 GCA_964537885.1 uncultured Syntrophaceae bacterium
CTCCCAGAATTTCTCCCATCAGGATGATTCCCTGCCCGCCCAATCCCGTAAAACGCACCTGAATCATAACTGGCTCCAATTATTTTTTTAGTTGGACGCAGATTTTCGCAGATACACCAAAATATTTATTACGCTATGCGCATAGCGCTAAACGTTTAGCGAAATCCTGCGTTCATCTGCGTCCGTATAATAAATTTCTATAGGTTCGTATTCACGAATTCTCCCACGATTACTTTTCCCGCCAGTTCTTCCGGGCTGAGGCCTTTGGCTTTTTCCACGGATAGACAGCTTTCTTTCAAGGCCTTGATCATGGCATAAGGGGTGCGGAAGGCGTTCCGCCTCCCAAACTGTGTGGGACAGGGGGAAAGGACTTCCACAAAAGCAAGGCCCTTGTGGGTAATCGCCTTCTTCAAGGTTCGGACTAAAGGGATGGGGGTGGCCACAGGCTGGCGGGCCACGTAAGTGGCCCCGGCTGCCTCCACCAGACGGCAAAGATCAAAGGGGGGGTCCTGGTTCCCCTTGGGCGTGGTCATCGTCAGGGAGCCGAGAGGAGTGGTCGAGGCAACTTGGCCGCCGGTCATCCCATAAATGGCATTGTTGGCGCAGACAACGGTCAGGTCCATGTTTCTCCGGGCGGCATGGATCAGATGATTGCCGCCGATGGAGCTTAAATCCCCATCTCCACTTATGACCATAACCTTCAACCGGGGATTAAAAAGCTTGGCCCCAGTAGCATAGGCGATGGCCCGGCCATGGAGCGTGTGCAAAGTGTCGGCCTTGAAATGCGGGCTGGGAATCCAGGCCGCACAACCGATTCCCGATACGAAAAGCATCTGCCGCAGATCGTATTCCAATTCAGCAATGGCCCGGAGGACGGCACCCATCAGAATGCCATGACCGCATCCGGGGCAGAAAGGCGTGGGAAAGGCCTGGGGATTGATCATCGCCAAAATATTTTCATTCATGTCATACTCCTATGGATTCCCTCTACGATCTCCGCCGGCTCGATGACTTCACCATTCGTCTTGGGCAGGGAAATGATTGGAGTGGGGGTGTATTTCTTCATTTCTCCGGCGACCTGCCCCCGGTTCATCTCCGGGACAAAGATGACCCGGCAGCGTTGGCCCAGTTCGGCGATGGCCTCATCGGCAAAGGGCCAGATGGAAATTAGACGGAGCAGGCCGGCCTTGATCCCTTCCTTCCTCAAGGTTTTCACGGCCTGGAGCGCAGCTCGCGCAGTGAACCCATAAGCGACCACTCCGATCTCGGCATCTTCGAGAAAGTGGGAATCGGTTGCGACTATCTCGGATTTGAAGTCCCGGACTTTGCGAACCAGCCGTTCAGTCAATCGGGCCTGAGTTGCTGAGTCCTGGGTTTTCCGGAATCCCCAGGAATCATGGGTGGAGCCTGTTACCAGAAGGTTCGCCCCTTCTCCAAAGGCGGGCATCTGGGGAACGCCATTGATTTCCTCCGTACCAAAGGGTGGTTGGCCGGGGATTTTAACACGGTCAAAAACCTCAACTTCTTCTTTAATGACGAGGGTTTCCCGGAGATGACCGACTGCTTCGTCAGCAAGGAGGAAGGCCGGAACCCGAAATCGTTCGGCGAAGTTGAAGGATTTGATAGTCAGGTCATACATTTCTTGAACAGACCAGGGGGAAAAGGCAACGATTTCATTGTCCCCATGGGCGCCCCACTTGACCATCATCATATCCCCCTGGGCGGGGCGGGTGGCCTGGCCGGTGCTGGGTCCGGCTCGCTGGACATCCACGATCAAACAGGGAGTTTCGGTAATCACCGCATAGCCAATGCTCTCGGTCATCAAACTGATACCGGGCCCGGAGGTGGCGGTCATGGCCTTGGCTCCTGCCCAGGCGGCTCCGATAACCGAAGAGATGGAGCCGATTTCATCTTCCATCTGGATGAATACCCCGCCCACCTCGGGGAGGCGCTGGACCATGCGGATCATGATCTCACTTGCCGGGGTGATGGGATAGCCGGCATAAAAACGACAACCGGCGGCAATGGCTCCTTCGGCGCAGGCTTCATCGCCTTGCATGAAGTACCAGCCCGCAGCCAGCCTGCTCTTTATCTTTTGGCATTGCATGACCAATCTTCAACCTCCGTTTTCCACGTGGATAGCCAAATCCGGGCAGAGCATCTCGCACTGAAAACAGCGGGTGCACTTCTCGGAATGAGCGGCTTCTACGGGATGGAATCCTTTTTCCGAAACTGCCGCAGATTTCTCGAAGACCTTTTTCGGGCAGACCTCGAGGCAGATGTAGCATCCCTTGCACCATTTCTGGTTGATATGGATGATCGCAGCCTTTTTCTGTTTTTTGGCTTTGTCCTTCAATTCTTAAACCCCTTTCCCCGTCCCTTAGACTGATCCGTCCCGGGAAAGCATGCCAATAATATGACTTATAAGGAAAGGCGAAGTCAAGTTTTTTAGGGTCCTTCCGGGAATGGTTGGGGCTTTTTCTCTTGACGAAGGGTGGCTGAATTTATAAGATGAAATAGATGTTCATTGTTTTAACCGGGTAAAGGAAAGCCTCCATGTCCATCCTGGTGGATGAAAACACAAGAGTGATCTGCCAAGGGATTACCGGAAAACAGGGGATGTTTCACACCCGCCAGGCGGTGGCTTACGGGACCAAGATGGTCGGGGGAGTTACGCCGGGAAAGGGCGGGGGGAAGATGGACGACCTCCCCATCTTTAACACGGTTGCCGAAGCGGTCCGGGAAACGGGGGCCAATACCTCGATGATCTTTGTCCCGCCTCCTTTTGCGGCAGATGCCATTATGGAGGCCGCCGATGCGGGAATCGGGCTCATCGTATGTATTACGGAAGGGATTCCGGTTTTAGACATGGTCATGGCCAAGGGATACTTAGAGGGCAAGGAAAGCCGGATGCTGGGGCCCAATTGTCCAGGGATTACCACTCCGGGGAAATGCAAAATAGGCATCATTCCGGGGTACATTCACCGCCCGGGAAACATCGGAGTGATTTCCAAGAGCGGCACGCTTACCTATGAAGTCGTCGACCAGCTTACCCGCCTGGGTCTCGGCCAGTCTACCTGCGTGGGCATTGGCGGCGATCCGATCATCGGCATGTCTTTTGTGGACGTCCTTAAGCTTTTTGCCGAGGATTTTCAGACCGAGGCGGTTATGATGATCGGCGAAATCGGCGGCGGAGCCGAGGAGGAGGCCGCGGATTATATCCGCACCTCTTTTCCCAAACCGGTCATCGCCTTTATCGCCGGACAGAACGCCCCTCCCGGGCGGCGCATGGGCCATGCGGGGGCAGTTGTATCCGGAGAACGTGGATCGGCGAAAGGAAAGATGGATGCTCTCCGCTCGGCCGGAGCCTTCGTGGTTGAAAATCCCGGCGAAATGGGCGAGACCGTCCAACGGGTTTGGCAAGAGCGAAAAGGATCATGAGTAAATGGCCAAAAAAGGGAAGCATTCCATAGAATTTTACAGAAGCTGGTGCAAACGCTGCGGCATCTGCGCGGCTTTCTGCCCGGCAGGGGTTCTGGCTCAGGATGAATCCGGACAGCCATACGCCAAAGACCCGGAGAGTTGTACCGGCTGCCAATTATGTCAACTCCGCTGCCCGGATTTTGCCATAAACGTTCGCTCGCCCAGGAAGAAGGGTGAGAAAGCTCGAGAACAACCCGTTGAAGAAGGAGCTTTGGAGTGATTCATTATCATGGGAAATTCCTTTTTTCAACTTTAGGCACTTAACTTGACGGGAACCATCATATGAATGCGAAAAAGCCTGACCCCAAAGCCAGGCTGATGCAGGGAAATGAAGCCTGTGCCGAGGGGGCCATACGGGCCGGGTGCCGTTTTTTCGCCGGATACCCGATCACCCCGGCCTCGGAGATTGCGGAGCGCCTTTCCTACCGCCTTCCCCAGGTGGACGGGACTTTTATTCAGATGGAAGATGAAATTGCCAGCATGGGAGCGGTAATCGGGGGCTCCCTGGCCGGCGTGAAATCTATGACGGCCACTTCCGGGCCGGGATTTTCCCTGATGCAGGAAAACCTGGGATTTGCCTGTCTTACCGAGGTGCCCTGCGTGGTGGTCAATGTCATGCGCGGTGGACCCAGTACCGGGCTTCCCACCAACCCTTCTCAAGGGGATGTAATGCAGGCCCGCTGGGGCACCCATGGGGACCACCCGATCATTGCTCTTTCCCCCAGCTCGGTCCTGGAATGTTTTTCCCTCACGGTGAAGGCTTTTAATCTCTCGGAAAAATACCGCACCCCGGTGATCCTTCTGATGGACGAGGTTGTGGCGCACATGCGGGAGAAGGTCATCCTGCCGGATCCGGCCAGACTGGAAGTCATCGACCGGGTCAAACCGTCGGTCCCGCCGGAGTGGTATCTCCCTTATGAGGACACCAGCTTCGGCGTTCCCCCGATGGGCATATTCGGCGAAGGGTACCGCTACCATGTCACCGGATTGATTCATGACATCCGTGGATTCCCCACCCTGCGCCAGGACGAAATCGAACCCTTCCTCCTCCGCCTCTTTCGCAAGATCTCAACTCATTTTGCCGACATTCAACTTGTCGAAAGTTTTTATACCGAAGATGCCGACTTAGTCATCATCGCCTTTGGCAGCGTTGCCCGGTCGGCCCATCGGGCCATGGTGGAAGCTCGGGCCAAAGGCTTGAAAGTGGGGCTATTGAAGTTGATTACTCTGTGGCCGTTCCCTCGCCGGTCCGTCGAACCCTTGACCCAAGCCGGCAAAACCCTGCTCATTCCGGAGATGAACATGGGCCAGGTTTCCCGGGAAGTCAAACGGGTCAACCAGGGGATGACCCCGGTGGTCACCTTGAACAAAATCGATGGCACCCTGATTACCCCTCAGGAGATCTTGGCAAAGATCCAGGAGGAGAAAAAATGATCGAAGATCGCCCCCTGATCTACAAGTACCTCCGCCATGATAAAAAATTTCCCCACGTCTGGTGCGGGGGGTGCGGAATCGGTATTCTGTTGGGGTCATTAATCCGGGCCATCGATCACCTCGACTATACCAAGGATGAGGTGGTATTGGTTTCGGGTATCGGCTGTTCGGGCAGGCTTCCGGTCTACGTGGATTTCAACACCTTACACACAACCCATGGCCGCGCCCTGACTTTTGCCACGGGAGTAAAACTGGCCAAACCCGAACTAAAGGTCATCGTCATCATGGGGGATGGAGATGCCACAGCCATCGGTGGCAATCATTTTATTCATGCCGCCCGGAGGAATCTGGACTTGACGGCCATTATTGTGAATAACAACATCTATGGCATGACCGGGGGACAGTATTCCCCGACGACGCCTTACGGCCAGCGCGCGACCACAGCCGTCTATGGTTCGGTGGAGCATTCCTTCAATATCTCCCAGCTGGCCGTGTGCGCCGGCGCCGTCTTTGCCGCGAAGGGAACCGTGTACCATGTGCGGCAGCTTGACGGACTCATCGAGAAAGCGCTGCTCAAAAACGGGTTCAGCGTTGTGGAAGTCATCAGCCAGTGCCACACCCATTACGGCCGCTTGAACAAGTTGGGCAACCAGATTGAAATGATGAAATGGCAGCGGGACAGCGCCGTTCCGGTCGAAAAGGCCAAAAAAATGAGTACGGAAGAGATGGAAGGGAAGTTCGAGATCGGCATTCTGGTGGACCGGGAAGCGCCTAATTATCTGGATGAGTACCAAAAGATTCGGGAGAAAGCCAAGGCGGCCCTTGGGCCCCAGGTGGAATCCAAAGAGGAAAAAGAAGAGAGCGACCGGCGGGAGATTGTGGATAGACACTGAAAAAGCCGTAAGGCGCAAGACGCGAGGGCGTAAGGGGAAAGAACAGGAAATTCGCTCTTACGCCTTGCGCTCTCGCCCCTTACGGTTCTAATGCATTCTGAAATTTTTTTCGGGGATTTATTTATGCTGGATCGTTATGAAATCCGTCTGAGCGGTACGGGGGGACAGGGGCTGGTTCTGGCGGGAATCATTCTGGCCGAGGCTGCGGGCATTTATGAAGGGAAGCACGTCGTCCAGACCGTCAGTTACGGTCCAGCGGCCCGCGGCGGGACGAGCCGGGCGGACGTGGTCATCAGCGAAAGCGAGATCGATTATCCCAAGGCCATGGGGCTGGATCTGCTCTTAGCCATGAATCAGATGGCCTGCGACGAGTCCGCCCCCGAATTGAAGCCGGCGGGTGTCCTCGTAGTAGATTCCCTGCTGGTCACTCAGGTGACCAATCCCCGCGTGGTGAAAATTCCCTTTACCCAGATCGCCAGAGAGAAGTGCGGCCGGGAACAGATGGCCAACATTGTGGCCCTGGGGGCTTTAAGTCGACTCATCCCGGCCCTGCCGGCCGGAGCAGGGGTTCTCTCGGGGGAATCCATGGAAGCTGCGGTCATGGCCCGAGTTCCCCACGGGACCGAAGAGTTAAATAAATTGGCCTTTGCAGAAGGCATCAAGGCCGCCCAAGAGATCCAGAAAGCCCTCGTCTTTGAAGAACCCTCCGAAGACCACGACCAGATTTAAGATCATAATCAGAATCATTCTTGGAAAAATTAAGGGCGGAAATCCTTCCATGAACCTCCTTGCCCCTTGTTTTTTATTCAAGGGGTGGTTTTTTATCGTGCCAGGGAGCCAGGGCTTCGAAGGCGGCGGCAGCCTTCAGAACCGTGGCCTCGGCCAGCCTCCGGCCAACGATCTGCAAGCCTACCGGAAATCCTTCGCTCGTCCAACCGCAGGGAATGGATATTGCCGGCAGCCCGGTAATGGTGATGGCGTAGGTCAAGAGGAACCAGTCGGTATAGGTAGTCATGGCCTGGCCGTTAATTTCTTTGGGATAGGACATTTCCACAGGAAACGGGGGCACAGCGACGGTGGGGGTGAGCAGAAGATCATAGGTCTCGAAGAAATGGCGGACGCGGTGATAGATCGCGGTCCTTTCCTTATCAGCATCGCCGGCTTGCTGCGCCGTCAGCGGGAAACCCCGCTCGATGTTCCAGATCAGGTTGGGATTCATTTTGTCTCGCCACTCTTTAAGATTTTCGGCGTGGAGGGCCACCATGCGTGTGGCCCGGGTAACATGGATGACTTCCCGCACTCGGCCGAAATCAGGCTCGGCCTCTTCCACGATACAACCAAGTTCGGCAAAGCGTTTGGCGGCAGTGGCGGCTACGGAACGGACTTCCCGATCAACGGGCACAATTTTAAGGTCCGGACTCCAGGCCACCCTTAAACCCCGGACCTCGGGGCGCTCGACAGCAGAGATAAATTCCCGCCCGTCTGCCGGAAAAGAGATAGGCGATCGGTCATCCGGCCCGGCGATTACCGAAAGCATGAGAGCCGTATCCTTTACGGTGCGGGCCATCGGCCCTTCCACGGCAAGGCTATCCCACCCTAAAAAGGAGGGATAGATCGGGACCAACCCGGGAGAAGTCCGAAACCCGACCACGCCGCAGAAGGATGCCGGAATTCTAAGGGACCCTCCCAGATCGCTTCCCGTAGCCAGGGGGCCGAGGCCACAGGCTAAGGCTACAGCCGCACCCCCGCTGGAACCCCCGCAGGTATGGCTGAGTTTCCAGGGGTTGCGGGTGGGTCCAAAGACATCGTTATACGTGTTCGCCCCGGCTCCAAACTCGGGAGTGTTCGTCTTGCCGAGAACGACGGCCCCCGCAGCCTTCAACCGCTGGACGATCAGGGCGTCCTCATTGGGGACATGGTGCTCAAAAATCCTGGAGCCAAAAGTGGTCCGAATTCCGGCCGTAAGGGTAAGATCCTTGACCGAAACGGGAATGCCGTGCAAGGGGCCGAGCGCCCCTCCGCGCATAACGACCGCTTCGGCTTTTCTGGCAGCCTCCTTGGCCAGTTCCGGGACCACGGTGCAATAGGCATTGACCCTGGGGTTGATTTTATCGATGCGGGCCAGAAAGGCCTCCACAATTTCCAGGGGAGACAAGGTTTTTTTCTTTACGGCAGAAATCATCTCCGTAGCGGGCATAAAGCCAAGATCCGTTAAGTTCAATTAATCTTTCCTCCTTTGATGAGTTCAGGTGTTATTTTCTCCAAATTTATCGTATTGGAAATTACAGGTAACGGACTGTGCGAATGGCTTTGGAAACAGCAAAGACGCGTATATTGTTTCCCTGGGAATCTGGAGGGAAGAGGAAGAAACCCGGGCGTTTGGGGTCATAACCCAGGGTTGTTCCGGCCAGCACCTCCCCATCGTTAAAGATTATTTGAACCATTCGACCCGAAGGCCGCTCTCCTTCAAGGAACTGTTTCCGTTCTTTATACTGGGCGTTCCCTTCAAAATCCCGCACAAAAAAGATGGCTTTTAGGTCTTTTACAAAGACTTCAATCCCCTCTTTCGAGATATTGGTATCATAAGGATGGAGATGAAAAAGCGGTTTATTGGGGGAAAAATCCTGGGTGGATCCTTTGATGACCCGGCCGTCGCCAAAGCGGACGACTATTTTTACATTTTCCATCGCTCACCAACCTTTCTGTCTGTTTCCCAAATCAGATAATACCCCTTTAAATCTGCGACGTCTCCCCTCGCGATTCTTTATAGGCAAAATGGTTGAGGCTGGTTGATGGTTCGACTTCCTTTTTTAAATATTCTATAGATATTTGAGGAAATGGTCAAATAAATTGAGATGTTTTTTAATCTGTTTGAAGGAGGCCTGGATTATATGCTATGATTAAATACGTTAATCGCGAAAAATACAATCGCAATAAGAGGCAGGTGGAAAAAACAGATGAAGGCCGGGAATATAGTGATTTTAATCCTTCTGTTCACTTTGGCGCTGATTTTCCCTGCCGCTCTTGGTATGGGGCAAGGGAAAGAAGACGGATCGAGCCAAGAGGGGACTTCCAAGAAAGGCCTGATCGAGCAAATCAAGAAAAAAGCTAAGGAGGAAAAGAAGGAGGTAAAAAAGGGTATCCAAAAGGCCGGCCAAGAGCTCAAAGAAGCCGGCGAAGAATTCCCGGACAAAGCTGTCAAGGAGTTTAAAAAAATAGGAAAGGCCGTGAAGGAAACCGGAAAAGAACTCAAAGAGGATATCAGGGAAGCCTATGAGGCTTTGAAAAAACTGTTCAAAAAGTAGATTGTTGCCCCGCGGAGCAGCTCTCTTCCTCGATCTTCAGCCTTCCCTCGATTCCCTGGTTTTTCTTTCTCCTTCGCCCTGCGGAGTTTAAGAACATACTCCACAGGGTGAGTCCTCTCCTGCAAGGGGAGATGAGGTTTCGGGATGGAAGCTATCTAACCAGCTTGGCAGCGATCGTGGCCACATGCTTTCCCTGGAAGCGAGCCGCGGCCAATTCATTCTCGCTGGGCATGCGTTCCCCTTTGGTCCCCGCGATCGTTGACGCACCGTAGGGAGACCCGCCGGTTATTTCATCGATCCGCATCTGGCCCTGAAAGGTATAAGGCAAGCCAACCACGATCATTCCATGATGGAGAAGGGTAATATGAAAGCTGAGGATGGTGGATTCCTGGCCCCCATGCTGGGTGGCCGAGCTTGTAAATACACTTCCCACTTTGCCGACGAGGGCTCCCTTAGCCCAGAGCTGGCCGGTAGCATCTAAAAACTGGCGCATCTGGCCGCACATGTTCCCAAAGCGGGTCGGTGTGCCAAAAAGGATGGCGTCGGCCGAAGCCAGCTCCTCAACTGTACAGATAGGAACGGGAGCAAGAGCCTTCTTTGCTTCCAGCGCCCCCATTTTTTGGAGGACTTCATCCGACAGCGTCTCCGGGACGCGACGTAACTGGACTTTCGCCCCGTCCGCCATTTTAACTCCTTCGGCGATGGCCTCGGCCAGGCGGTGGATGTGTCCATACATGGAATAATAGACGACTAAAACTTCCATTGTTTTCCCCCTCCTTATTATGGTTATGTTTTAAAGACAATGGCAAACATCAAGTACAAGCCTGGCGGCTTTCTTCGAAGCCAACCAGAAAAAAGGGTTTAAAAAACCCGTCTTCCATTTGAGTGTGGCCAGTTCATCGGAGACGACCATCAGGCCTCCGAGGTCCACTTTACGGTAAGCAGCGACAGTAAACAAGGCCGACATTTCCATTTCCACGGCAGAGAGTCCCATCGCCGAATAGCGTTTGGTTTTCTCCCGCGTCTCCCGAAACAGGGCATCGGTGGTCCAAACTTTTCCTTTTGTGACCGTGAAGCCATTCTCCAGGGCTTTTTCCCAAAAGAGCTGGGCAATTTTAGGACTGGCTTTTGCTTCTACTCCCTCCGGTAGGGGGTAATGGACAGAAGTCCCTTCTTCGCTCAAAGACTCAGTGGGAATAACCAGATGACCCACCTGTAGGTCCTGCTGGAGAGAGCCGCAGCATCCGAAAGCAACGATCTTCCTCGCTCCCATGGCGATTAACCTCTCCAACATCAGGGCGGCTTGAGGAGCGCCGAGAGGGGTTCCGAAGAGGGAAAGTTTCTTCCCATCCAACTTTGCCGGACAACAGGTCATCGAGGGAAAGCGCAGACGCTTTACGGGCGACTTTTCCAGCTTCAGTTCCTTGCGGAGAATTTCTCCGTAGGGTTCAAATAAGGTCAGGATGATGGGATGGTCAATATGCGGATCTCCCAGTATTCTCCGGGGTTCGATGAGCACGCGGTCGTCTTCCATTCTTCCTCCCAACATTTCCCTCTATGCGCCTTCCTCTCTGCTCGATGCTTTAAGGCGCCATTGGGGGCCCTGGGGTGTATCTTCGATGACGATCCCCGCTCCCAGCAACCTGGCCCGAAGCGCATCGGCCATCTCCCACTGTTTGGCCAGGCGGAGCCTTTCGCGGAAGTCCAGGAGAATTTCCATGAGCGGGGACAACACGGAAGGGATGTCTTTCGGGAACTCGTCGAAGCGGATCCCCAGCTGCACAACCATTCCGCGAAATACTTCGCGAGCCCGGGAAACGGCCTCTTCGTCCTCAAAGTCCCGGCAGGATTTCCAGATCAATTGATCCAGAGCCACGAGAAGATCCACTAAAGACGGACCTTTGGGTTCGTGCAGCAAGATCTCGAAAGAATTCCTGAAGGTTATTACCTTATCCATAAGAGATTCCCGGATTGGCGGGGGGGTTAAAGCCGGGGGGGAGGCCGGCGGCTTATCCTTAGTTAGGAGAACTGCAAAAGTTTTGAACTCTTCCAAGGAAAGAGATTGCCCGGCCTTTAAAAATTTTTGATCTTGCCGGTGACGGAGGGTTACTTTCCCGATCCCCCGGACCAGGACTTGTCCGCTTTGAAAATCCAGGATGCAGGCGGTATGCTCGTCGACGCCGAGAATCGGCAGTTCCGGCGGGAGCAACTCTTCAAGTTGGATCAGCCGTGGTTCGCCCATGTAACAAAAGCGCGTGTCATGAGTTCCTCCCTCGGCATTATTCCAGTGGGGGATTACAACGAGGTTCAACCCGAACATCCCCAGCAAATTCAATCCCTCCACCCAGTGAAGCTCTTCGCCTACTTTGTATATTTCGTAAACCGGGAGAGTGAATCGTCCCAGGGTAAGGGCGGCGGCACTGGCGGCGACGAAACAGCCGCCGTTTTGGATCCTTTCATAAATGATCTGCGGGATGGGGGTTCCCATCCAATTTTTTAAAGCATACGTAGGACTGCCGGGACCGACGAAGAAGAAGTCGGCCTGGCGGAGGGTCTGAAAGGCTTTCCCGGCTTCATAGGAGGAAATGTCCTTGGACGACTTAAAGGAAGCCTGCTTCATGGACTGGTTAAAACGCTTGGAAAAGAATTCTTTCGCCTTCTCGTACAGGTCATCGGCATTCATCTGGAAGCCGGCCGGGGTATCGATGAAGACGGCTTTGATCGGAGTTGGGAGTCGGTCGAGAAGATAACGATGAACCCGGACCATGGAATCGGTTGTCTCCCCGGAGCCCATAATGGCGATCATCCCTTTAGGTCTGGTCATTCCCTATTCTCCTTTGTTTAATTTACCGACTGGCCTCTGGAAAAGCAAGAATGAAATCAACCTTGACGACTTCGTAAAAAGAGGTTTAAGCTGTCTTTAAAACTAAGATGGGAAAGGAGAGGAACAATGCCCTTCATATCTGGCCGGCAGGCTTTCCTGGAGATCCTGAAACAGGAAGGAGTTGACTGCATCTTCGGCAACCCCGGAAGCACGGAGCTTCCTTTGATGGATGCCCTGCAGGATGATAAAACGATCCGCTACTTCCTCGGCTTGCACGAAGGCGTGGCCGTCTCGATGGCCGATGGTTATGCCGCAGCCTCCGGGAAATTGGGGGTCGTGAATGTCCATGTCACTCCGGGGGTTGGGAATTCCATGGGAATGCTTTATAATGCCTACAAAGGAGGCTCGCCCCTTCTCGTGACTGCCGGGCAGCACGACCAGAGTTTCCTCATTACCGAGCCCATCTTATTTTCAAACCTTCTCGATGTTCCTAAGCCCTTCGTCAAATGGGCTTACGAGATTCACCGCCTCGAGGATTTACCCCGGGCGGTACACCGGGCGGCCAAGGTTGCGACTTCACCACCCATGGGCCCGGTTTTTCTTTCTCTTCCCATCGATGTCCTGAAAGCCGAGGGAGAGGTTGACCTGGGAGCCCCCACCCGTATCGATCCCCGCCTCTGCGCTTCGCGGGCGGCCATTGAATCCGCAGCCGGGATGCTGAGCCGGGCCAAGCACCCGGTCATCATCGCCGGTGATGCGGTAGCCCGCGGGGATGCCCATGCGGAGCTGGCTCGAGTGGCTGAACTTGTTGGAGCACCAGTTTACCAGCAAACGGTATCGGGGGCATGTAACTTTCCTTCATCCCACCCGCTCTCTTTGGGGCCTCTGCCCCGGGTCCAGAGAGTAACCCGGAAAGCTTTACAGGAAGCCGATCTGCTCTTTTCCGTGGGCGCCGATCTTATGACCATGTCTCTGCCTTCGGAGTTGGACCCCATGCCTCCCGGGCTGCCGATCATTCATCTCCACTCCGATCCCTGGGAGATCGGAAAAAATTACCCGGCGCAGATCGCCATCCTTGCCGATCCCAAGGAGACTCTTCCCGGACTGGAAAAAGCGCTGGCCGAGCGGATGAGCCCGGGACAAAGGCAGGAAGCCCAACTCCGCCTGGAAAAGGTCCGCCAAAAAAAGGAAAAGGATCTTTCCGCCCAAAAAGAAAAAGCGCAAGAGGAGATGGGTCGAATGCCGATAACTCCCCTGGCCTTAATGGAAACCATAGGCAACAGCCTCCCGCCCAATGGCGTGGTCGTCGATGAAACCATATCGTCCGGGCGCGACCTGAGGGCCTTGTTTAAGAGCGAGGACCCGAAAAGTCTCTTTAGCATGCGCGGCGGGGGAATCGGCTGGGGCATCCCCGCAGCCCTCGGCATCAAACTGGCGCTGGCGGATCGGCCGGTGGTTGCGCTCATCGGCGATGGCAGCGCCATGTATTCCTGCCAGGGGCTCTGGACGGCGGCTCATTATGGTTTAGCGGTCGTTTTCGTTATTTGCAACAACGGAGGATATCGGATCCTCAAGGAACGGACCCGGGCTCTGGGAGGGTTCTCGGCAAAGTCTAACACTTATATCGGCATGGACCTGGAGCGCCCCGCGATCGATTTTGCGGGTCTGGCGCAAGCGCTCGGTGTGCCCGGGGAACGGTGCGCAAAAATTCAGGAGGTCAGGGCAGCCCTAACTCGTGCCCTGACCCAGCAAGGTCCGGTTTTGATCGACGTCCAGCTCGATCGTAATTTTTAGCCCT
>CAZIDC010000032.1:0-2426 GCA_964537885.1 uncultured Syntrophaceae bacterium
TTTACCCTTTTACTCTCTCTAAGTAACCGGCAATCATCTCAACTTTTCCACCCAGGGGATGTATAAAAATGGTAAAGACCTCCTGTTCGCCCCTCTTCAGATGAATCGTGCATTCCTCAGCCCATCCAGTTGGAGAAAAATCCACGTGAGCAGTTCCTTCCCGTATTTTCCCCCCCTCCGGATGGGAGACATCCAGAAAAATGATCCCTTGGGGAAGGAATGTTGGCTGCCCTTTCTCCCCTTCCATGCTGATCCAGAAGGCATTTTCTTTTAGGTCTATATTCAACCGGTGTTTTTGCTTGGTAAGGGCGGCCTGGCTTTGGGCATACCGTAGGGCCCCGATAAAACTTAGAACTGCCCGTTTCATGTCCCGGGGTCCGATAAAATCCCGGAAGTTGGGAAATGTCAGGAGAAGCATGAATCCCGAGAGAAGAAGAACAAACAGGAGTTCAATAAAAGAAAACCCCCTGTTGCCTTCCCTTTGGTTACCTTTCAATATCCTGGTTTTCGCCCTCTCCACCTTCCTCCCCATCGGCACCGAAAGATTTCAGGTCAAAATCTTTGTTCTTTAACCCCGGCGAGAGATAAACATAAGGCCCACCCCACGGATCCTGGGGAATCTGCCCCTTTTCCAGGTATCCACCCTCGCGCCAGTTTTTCGGGATAACCCCCGTAGTAGGCTTCTGCACTAAAGCCTCCAGACCCTGTTCAGTCGTGGGGTAGGTTCCATTGTCCAATTTGTAAAGTTTTAATGCCGACTCTAAGTTTTCGATCTGGAGCTTCGCTTTCGTCCTTCTGGCTTCTTCTGTTCTACCCATGAATCTCGGCAGGACCAATCCGGCCAGGATTCCCAGGATAACGATAACCACCATGAGCTCGATGAGGGTAAAACCTTTTCTGTTCAAAAGACTGGCTACATCTTCAAATTTTGAGCCCCTAACTTTTCTTTGTTTTTGGTTTGGAATTAGCCACAGAGAACACAGAGCCACAAAACAAGTTAAGTGCCTACAAAGGAAATTACTACAGCTTCTTGCAAAAGTCCGTAATTTACCCTTCGACAGGCTCAGGGTGAACGGGCTTAGGTTGAAATTATTTAGTTTTTTCGTTCGTGGTGAGCTTGTCGAACCACAAAAAAATACTTTTGCAAAAGGCTCACTATACAATTGAATTAAAAAAAACATTTTTCACCTCTTTTCCCTTCAGCGGACAACCTGGCTCATCTCCAAGATCGGCAGCAGGATGGATAAGGCGATGAACCCCACGCCGACTCCCATGACCAGAATCATCAACGGTTCCAAGAGCGACATCAGGCTGCGGAGTTCGGCTTCGACTTCATCCTCCAGAGTCCGGGCTACTTTTTCCAGCATCTTGCCCATCTCGCCGCTTTTCTCCCCAACCGCAATCATCTCTAAAACCATCGAGGGGAAAAGGGTGCTCTGTTTCAGGGCGAAGGTCATCTCTTCCCCTTCCCGGATGCGTTCGCCAGCCTTGGCCAGGGCCTGAGCGAGGAGCCGGTTGCCGGTAACCCCCCGGGAAATTTCCAGGGCCTGCAGGAGCGGAAGGCCCCCGTGGAGCAGTGTTCCCAACGTTCGGGACCAGCGGGCGATGGCCGATTTTCGATGGAGACCGCCAGCGAGAGGAAGTTTCCATTTCAGCCGATCCCAAACCTGAGCTCCAGATTCGCTATCTAAATATCTCTTTAGCCAGAGGGCAAAGATGAAGATTCCTCCCACAATCGCCCACCAGAAACGGCTCAGGAAATGGCTTATCGTGATCAGAAGAACCGTTGGCAAGGGGAGAGCCTGGCCTACGTCCGAAAAAATTTTGGTCACTGTCGGAACCACGAAAGCCATCAAGAAAAACAGAACGCCAAGGCCGATGACGAACATGAAGACCGGATAAATCAATGCCGTCTGGGTCCTCTGGCGCAGGGCAACCTGGTGTTCGCTGAAGTCCGCCCATCTTCCGAGAGTAAGCGCCAGTGTCCCGCTCACCTCCCCGGCCCGAACCATCCCGATGAAAAGGCTGGAAAAGAGGCGGGGGTGGAGCGAGAGTCCATCCGCCAAACTGCTCCCTTCCCGGACTCGTTCCCGGATTTGCGTGAAAATTTTTCTAAGCGCTGGATTCCCCATTTGTTCGATTAATGCGGAAAGAGAAGACGTCAAAGGAATGCCGGCCTCCATTAGGGTGGCTAATTGCCGGGAGGCCCGAGCCAGATCTTTGACTCCCACGCGCCTAAAAAGGGTAAGGAAAGAAGTCTGTTCCGCCGCGGCCAAGGTCTCTTCCCGGACTTCGGTCGGATATACCCCCTGCCCCCTTAGTTTTATCCGGGCAATGCGGGCGCTTTCGGCGTCGATGATCCCCCGGATAGGCGTCCCCGCCCCGTTCAGCGCTTCATACTCAAAGACAGGCAATGAAAAGACTCC
>CAZIDC010000032.1:2526-6522 GCA_964537885.1 uncultured Syntrophaceae bacterium
GCGTCCCCGCCCCGTTCAGCGCTTCATACTCAAAGACAGGCAATGAAAAGACTCCCGTTATTGGGTTGTTGGGTTATTGGGTTATTGGGTCATTGGTAATTGGTCATTGGTCATTAGGTTATTAGGAATTTGCCGATCGCTTTCTTCCTTTTCCTTAGAATCGTTCCCTTGCTCTATGCGCTATGCGCTTTGCTCCTTTCCCCTTACGCCTTGCGCCTCACGCCTAACGGTCTTTCTTATTCCTGGGTAACTCGGACTACCTCTTCCAGCGTGGTGATACCGGCAGCCACCTTACGCGCGCCATCGTCCCGCAGCGTTTTCATCCCTTCTTCAACCGCCTGACGGGCAATGGAGGTCGAATCGGCCTTCTTCATGACCAGGTTGCGGATGGCGTCGGTGACGATCAGCATCTCGTAGATCCCGCTCCGCCCCCGATATCCTGTCCCGGAACAGGCCGGGCAACCTTTTCCATGGTAAACCAAGCCGTCGGTCAGCTGCCCGGGAACAAGACCTACCTCTTTCAAGGCTTCGAGTTCAGGGATATATCCTTCTCGGCATTCGGCACAGATGACCCGGATTAACCGCTGGGCGACAACGGCCCGGATTACGGAAGCAACCAAAAATGGCTCAATACCCATGTCCACGAGGCGGGTTGCGGCGCTGGCGGCATCATTCGTATGCAGGGTGCTGAAGACTAAGTGCCCGGTCAAGGCCGCTTGGATGGCAATTTCAGCGGTCTCGGCATCGCGGATTTCACCAACCAGGATCACATCGGGATCATGGCGCAGGATCGAGCGCAATCCGTGGGCAAAGGAAAGGCCAATCTTCGGATTGACCTGAATCTGGCCAATCCCCGGTAACTGGTACTCCACCGGGTCCTCGATGGTGATGATATTCTTATCCGGAGAATTGATCTGGCTCAGAGCGGCGTACAGGGTGGTGGTCTTGCCGCTGCCTGTAGGCCCGGTGACTAAAAGCATCCCGTTGGAACGGTGGATAAAATCTTCCATAGTCTGGAGTTGGTCCGGGGAGAATCCGATTTCATCCATCCCGAAGAGAATGCTGCTTTTGTCTAAAAGACGCAGAACCACTCTTTCCCCGAAACTCGTGGGAACGATGGATACCCGGATGTCGATATCCTTGTCGGCGATTTTAATGGGGATCCGGCCATCCTGGGGAAGGCGTTTCTCCGCAATATCCAGTTTGGCCATGACCTTCAGCCGTGAAACAATGGCGGACTGGTACCGTTTCGGCGGGTTGAGCCGTTGATAGAGGACGCCATCGATGCGATAACGAACTTTCAATTCTTTCTGATAAGGCTCGATGTGGATGTCGCTGGCCCTCTCCTTTACCGCCTGGAAGAGAATGAGGTTGACCAATTTGATCACCGGAGCTTCGTCGCTAACGTCGAGAAGGTCTTCGATTTCTTCCAGGTCATGGAGGAGGCGGTCGCTGCTCTCCGCATCCATGGATTGGATCATTTCCTCCGGTGTGTCCGCGCTCTGTTCGTAAAAGCGATTGATGGCCTGAAGAATCTCGCGCTCGCTGCTCAAAACCGTCCGCACTTCGCGGCATCCGAGGATCAGTCGCAGGTCATCGAGGGCTTCATAGTTCAAGGGGTTCAGCGTGGCGACCGTTACAACTCCATCTTCGATCTTGAGGGGAGTTACTCTATATTTTTTAGAAAAAGCAATCGGTACCTTGGAAACCAGAGAAGGGTCAATGCCTTCGGCTTCCAGATCTTTACTGTAGGGAACACGGAGTTTGGCGCTGAGTTCGGTCAGGAGTTCATCCTCTGTCACCCATCCCTTTTGGTTTAAAAATTCTGTTAGGGATTTCCCCTTTTCCCTCTGCCCTTTCCAGAGGACTTCAAAGGCTTCGGAGGAAATGCCCTGTTTCTCCTGAATGATCTCCGCGATGATCTTATCCAGCATAGGGAGTGACCGGTCCATTTACTTGATTAACATCTCGTAAGTATCCTTGACCTCTTTTTCTCGCTCCTTTTGAAGTTTCTTGGTACTCTCCTCCGCCTCCAATTTCTTCTTGGCTGTGGCCTTCTCCAGGTCTTCCGAGCTGCGGATGATGTGCGGGGTGATGAAAACCAGGAGGTTGGTCTTACTTTTCGATCCGGCATAAGTCTTAAATAGCCAACCGAGACCGGGAATGTTGCCTACGCAGGGAACTTTATTCGTCTGGTCAGTCCGGTCGTCCCGGATCAATCCCCCGATGACCACCATCTGACCGCTCTCTACTATCACGGTTGTATTCGCCTGCCGCTTCCGGGTGGTGACAAAACCCGGGTTGGTCGGATCGATGGCAGTGATGTTGCTCACTTCCGTGGAAATCTCCAGGCGGACCATTGAACCTTTGCTAATATGGGGAGTAATCTCAAGTTGGATGCCTATGTCTTTGTATTCGAACGTCCTGGAGACGGCGATGCTGGAAGTGGTGGCGGTGCTGGCAGCGAGGGGAGTGGTCAGGTCCGTCTTCAGGATGGGTACGTTGTCGGCCACAATGATTTTGGCTTTTTCGTTATCCATCGTCAGGAGGTGGGGAGTGGACAGGACGTTCACATCCGTATCCTTTTGAAAGGCCCGGATCAGGCCGCCGAGGTTGACAATCTGCTGCCCCCCTACGGTGATGAACCCGCGGGCAACCCCCAGGATCATTCCCGGGTCCGCCAGGCTTCCCTTCTGGACGCCGGAAATAATCCCGAAGTCCGTGCCGCCAAATCCTCGAACCGATCCTTCAACGGGTTGATCCATCAACCGCCATTCAACCCCGATCTGCAAAGCCTTTTCCAGAGAGACTTCGGCAATCAAGGCTTCGACCATTACCTGGGAGCGAACCATATCCAGCTTTTGGATGACCTCTTCCAACTCCCTGAATTCCTGCGGCGAAGCCGTGATGACTAACGAATTCGTAGCCTTGTCCGCAGTGATCGTAAGCTCCTCCGGGGCGGCTCCGGCTTGGGGCTGCTGGGGGCGTTGGGGCGTCTTGGCCTTGCCGCCCACAATGCCGCTCAGGACCTTAGCTAAGTCTTCGGCCCGGGCGTGCTCTAAGTAGCGGACGTGGAGCTGGCTTTTCCCCTTGGGGGCTTCTTGATCCAATCGAGAAAGGAGCTGGTGGATTTCCTGAGTATCCTGCTGATTGGCTAAAACCACCAGGCTGTTCGTCCGCTC
Organism: uncultured Syntrophaceae bacterium; assembly: GCA_964537885.1. Classification (GTDB taxonomy): domain Bacteria; phylum Desulfobacterota; class SM23-61; order SM23-61; family SM23-61; genus CAZIDC01. The sequence continues at coordinate 5,709 of CAZIDC010000032.1, forward strand.
ATCCGGAATGACCTTTAGGATCCTCTGCGCTTGAACCGGAGCGGGTGGCCTCCCGGGAGCCGGCGCGCGCAAGTCCGGGGAGATGAGCTGGGTCAATTTCTCCGCCAAGGATTTGGCCGAAGCAAACTCCAGGGAAAAAACAGTAATTTTTCCCTCGACCATGCGCACGTCAATCTGCTCGATGATCTTCAGCAGGCGATGAATATTTGAGGACCGTTCCGTGATGATCAGGTGGTTGGTCGGTTTGTGCGATGCGATCATTCCGTCCTTGGAGATCAGGGGAGTAAACAGGTTTCGCACCTCATCGCTGGAGGCATATTCCAAGGGAATGACCTGGGTGATCATCTTGTCTTCAACCTTGACCGCGCTGGCCTCTTTCCCCTTATGCAATTCCAGGCCCGTCTGCCGGGCAATTCCCGAAGGAATGATTTTAATCGAGTCCACCCCCGGAACTGCCGAAAAGCCGTTCATCTCCAGCACCGATTCGAAGACTTGGTAGGCTTCTCCGACGGTTATCTTTTTGGGCGAGATTACGGTCACTTTGCCGCGAACCTGATCGCTGACTAAGAAGTTTTTCCCCGTCAGTTCCCCCATGAACTTAATGACCACGTTCAGGTCCACATCCTGAAAATCCATGGTGATCAGGGAATCCTCGGGCAGGGGTTGGCTGGGTATTTTGACTTCCGTTTGTTTCTTTTCTTCCGCCAGCGCATTCGTGGACCAGGGTGACCCGGACGCCGCCATCCCCAAGCATAAAAAGAGAAGGACGAGAGACAGCCGTTTTATTATTTCTCCCATAAAGGTTTTCCCCCTG